>JBDUAY010000030.1:0-23043 GCA_040004415.1 Bacteroidota bacterium
GGCTCAACCCATTAAAATACTTATCAATCATATTGGCTACGAAAACAATCAATCCAAGACAGCCATTGTGGAAGCAAGCACCCAACCCGCTTTGCAGCATTTTAATATCATTGATGCGGAAACAGGCAAAGTGGTTTATAGTGGTAAAACAATTTATAGCGGTCCGGTTGATAAATGGAAGCAATATCAATTCTGGACAATCAATTTTACGGATTTCAATATGGATGGTAACTACCGGTTACAGCTGGTGCTGGCCGGTAAAACAATTGAATCTTATCCGTTTATCGTTGGCAAAAACGTGCTGGAACAATATACTTTGTCAAACGTAGTCTATTATTTTAAAGGACAACGGTGTTCGGGATTATTTGACCAGGCCGATCATCATCTTTTATTAAGCGGAAAAACAAATGATACAGTTGATGCGCACGGCGGCTGGTATGATGCAACCGGTGATTATGGCAAGCATCTGTCTCACTTAAGTTTCTCTTCTTATTTCAACCCGCAACAAATATCACTCACTGCCTGGAGCCTTTTAAAAACATATGAACTTTTAAATAAAAAACCGGGTACAGATTTCAGGCAGTACAAAAGACATGTTTTAGACGAAGCTGTGTATGGTGCCGATTACCTTGTACGCATGCAGGTAAAAAATGGATCTTTTTATCGATCTGTTGGCGCACCGGGGCCAAAGAAACCCGCCAAAGACAGGCTGATACAGCCGGAGCAGAAAAGCTATCGCATCAAACAAACAAAAGAACAATCTTTTAATGCCAATGAACATGCAGAAGATAAGTGGCAGCGCTATCAATCCAGTTATCGTTCAGGTGCCGGTATCGCAATAGCTGCACTGGCTATTGCTGCAGGCCTTGATACCAGCGGGGATTTCACCAATGCAATGTATTTGCAGGCAGCAGAAAATGCCTTTGCATTTTTAGAGCAGCACAATATTGAAATGACCAATGATGGCAAAGAAAATATACTGGATGACTACTGTGCATTAAATGCAGCAACAGAATTATATAAAACAACACACAAAGAAGCCTATCAGAAAGCGGCAGAAAAAAGATCACTGCAATTACTGGCCAGGTTCAGCAGCTGGAAAAATTATAAAGATTACTGGCGCGCAGATGATAAAGACCGGCCATTCTTTCATCCATCGGACGCAGGATTGCCGTTGGTAAGTCTTTTATATTATTATCCGTATGCCTCATTAGCTGTTCAAAAGAAAATAAAAGATGCGGCAGACAGATCACTGGCATTTGAATTTGCAGTAACGCATGAAGTAAATAATCCTTTCGGTTATAGCAGGCAGTTAGTAGAAGACACATTGGGCAACCGGCGCAGCAGTTTCTTTTTTCCGCATGGCAGTGATGCGTCTCCCTGGTGGCAGGGAGAGAATGCAAGGCTTGGTTCGATGGCTGCCGCTGCAAGGCTGGCTGCAAGCACCCTATATAAAAATGATGTTGCGATGTATAATAAGTTGCAGGCATTTGCATCCGATCAACTTAACTGGATACTTGGGCTGAACCCTTTTGATGCATGTATGTTGCAGGGCAACGGGCATAATAATCCTGCGTACGGTTTCTTCGGCACATTTGAATACACCAATGCGCCCGGTGGCATTGTAAATGGAATAACGTCGGGGTTAGCAGATGAAAACGATATTGATTTTAATCTATCGTATGCTAAAACCGGTAAAGATTACGACTGGCGCTGGGCGGAACAATGGTTGCCGCATGCTGCCTGGTATCTGCTGGCAGTAGCTTTGCATGAATAGATTTAATGTTTTACCGTGCCACGGCATACATGGAACATGTATCCAAAAGGGCAACCGTGGCACGGTAAAAACATCAACACGCCACAATTATTTCGTTACTACAAATCTTATTGTTTGATCATTGCTGCCGGCAACCAATCTGCAATAGTAGATACCGCTTGCCAATCTTGCTGGCAATGATAAACGGATAATATTATCCCCGGTATTATAAATAGTATTATCTGCTACCTGCATAACCAACTGTCCGGTGCCATCCGATATGTTTATTGAAACTGCTTCCCTTCTTTTTAAATGCAGTTTAACCGTAAGATTACTTTTAACAGGATTGGGATACAATGAGAACGAGAAATAACTTCCTGGTGCATTTTTTACCGAATCAGGTCTGAGGGCAGTAATTACCAATGGTGTTAAAATAATAGACGGTGACCCGGTCAGCGCAATATTTTGAGACGAGATAACAGTTGACGTATTTGTTTGCGAAAAATCCCAGTTTCTTTGAGTGAGTTGTACGGGCACATTCAGTGCTGCCGGAAAAGAATAGGTAGCGCTGGCAACTTCACTATTATCTGTGTTGGTTGCTGCCCATAAAACATACATGGAATTGCCTGCATTGTTTTTAAATGCACCACCACGTACATTCGCAGGAAGATTCATCAACCTTGTTTGTACCGTATCTGGCTTATAACCATTCATTACATCAGATAAAGTTTTATACGCAATTGCGGCGCTGTTATATTGCTGGGTATAGGGTTGTATTCCGTTTAAAGGCTGATAAAGGCCTACTACATCAAACGGGCTCGTAGCATCTGCTGCGCTTTTACTATCACCAATTGAAAAAAGGTACCATTGTTTTATATCATTTAACTGGGCTGCTACAACCGCTTTCATATCATAATTGCGTTGCGCTTCATCACCCCCGATATAACCGCCGACAGATACACGTGGTATATTGTTTTCTGTATTGATAAATATTTTACGTGGATAGAGCGTATCATTATAACCATGATTGATCATTACCGCATTTAATGCATTTTTGCGGGCTATAAATTGGTCCACTGCAGCATCGGAATAACGTATTGGAATGATATTTCCACTGCCGTCAACATAACGTAAATCATACATAGGATAGTAATGAAAACTATTGCAGTCGAAATAAGCACCACCTTTAAATGGATATTCTGCGGTAACTGATCCGTCTACCGGGTTGTCTGTATTCCTAAGCATCGCATCCAGGAAAGACGGGTAGCCGGTGCCGCCCATGGCTACATAAGCATTTGGATCAATTGATTTTATCACCTCGTACGCAATGCGCATCATGCGTATATAATTGAAAATGGGGGCCTGCAACCTCACGAGTTCACAAGGTGTTGGGTTGTTATCCCACCAGTTTCCGGGGTCACCGGGCTGCCTCCATCCGTTAAGCCCGCCATCATAATCCGGCTCATTTACAATCTCCCAGAACTTAACCCATGGCTTATAGATGGTTACTGTTTTATAGACATATAAAGCAAAGTAATTATCCTCATTTACAGGTGTGCCATTAGCACCGCCATCCCAAATGGGCAAAAACAAATTGCTCCAGAGTAAAGATGGATTGGTACAACCCGGATACACAGTATTATCTGCATGTGCAACAGAGGGAAATTCAAGAAACACCGTATTGTCCTGTATCCCCAGCGAATTATAATGAATAAAATCATTCACACTGATATTGTAACCCCAGTAATCAAGAAAATCTCTTTCAGGCAATGGAAGATGCAGGCTTTTTACGCCAGCGCCAGGCACGCCGACCGCTGGGTTGCCGGCAGCAATATCAGCAATGGTTTGATTTGTCCATGGTGGATAATAACCCATATTACTGCCAAACAAAAAAGTATTGGTATATACCGGAACGTGGGCCGCATCATTGGCGGTAAAATTAATCTGCGCAGCGGACGGAAGTACGGCAGAACATAATAGAAAAACGGCTAAATAAATTTGCTTCATGTATCAAGTTTAAAACAACCAAAACGAATGATATCGGGAGGGTAGAAAAAGGGGTAGGAAACAGACAAATGAAAGTGCAATTTCTTTGCCAGAAAGGGCATATGTTAGTAAATCACGCGCCTGTAATTTGCTTATACGCAGCTTTTAAAAATGGCCACGCGGGAAGGGTCCGGATAAGGCTCAAATCGGCCGCCAGTGCGGATTTATTATCCAGGAAAGCAAAAATAGATTGAGGACTGTTGTTCTTGAAAAGACTGGTAAAGACCTTGCTGCCGGTTGCATATTTGCCTGCAAGCACTTGCAGCAAAACAGCATCATAAAAATCAAATCGTTTTGATACTGCGCCAGGTTTTATATCCGGGCTGAGCGTACCATCTTTTATATGCATGATAATCGCATCGCTTTGTGTTTGTATAAACGCAAAGGTGTAGCCGGAAGAGGCCTTGGTTTGGCCGCCGGCCGTTCCTATATGATACATACCATTTGCATACCACGGAAACCTTGCGTTGGTCATAGGAATAACACCAAATTCTTCTTCGCTAACGGTATAATCAATGAGTTGCAGATGCTGTGCGAGGTAATGCTCCAACCCTATATTATAAACTTCATCGGCTAGTATTTTTTCCGAAAATAAAGTGTATTCCACTAATGCCTTGTTGGGCGATAAAGGCAACACATAAACAAAAGTAGTTCCATTTGTTTGCGGTACCCTGAAATCCATCAGCGTTGCTTCGCCTGTTTTGAAACAGGGCTTTGCAGTTTCAATTATCCAGCCCTTAAAATGTTGCAACAAGTGAATTTTTCCTGGTTGACGCATAGATTTTTCAACCCCGACTGAATTAAATACAATGGCATTTGAAAAAATGTATGGCTGGTCATCTATTTTAACATGAAGACTGCCTTCCAAAAAAGACAGGTCCGATATTTCACCGTATAAAATATCTATACCGGGTTGCTGCTGTATTTTTTTGAAACAATAATTATAAAAATCAATGCCCCGTATCATTTTATAATGGTAAGGGGCAATATCAAATTGTTTTGAAAATTCATCCGCATGAAACCATAGGCGGTTCCATTGTTTATAAACGATCGGTTCAAAAAATCCGGGTGTGTTTTCCCAGAAACACCAGGTACGATCATTTATATTTTTTGGTGCCCGATCGATCAATAGAATTTTTTTTCCTTCAGTAATGCCTTCTGCCAGCATTCGGGTGAGCAGACTTAATCCCGCACATCCAGCGCCAATAAATATGTAATCGTATTTCTGCAAGGTATGTGGTGAAAGGTGCAAGGCTTAAGATCGTTCGTCTATTACGAAATATTGTATAATGAGCAAAGATGCATGTATAGGGACTTAGGCCGAACCCTCAGGCCTTTTGCCTTATATCGCGGTCGCGCTTCACTTTTTCCCAATATTTTTTGGCCACGTACAACATTCCAAAAGCCTCGCCATCTTCTTTGTTGAAATGTTTGTGGTGCATTTTGTGTGCCCAGCGTACGGCTATTATATATTTATTTTTTGATCGGGAAAACCATTTTATCCGCTGATGTATAATAACATCATGTACTAAAAAATAAGCAGCACCGTATGCCATTATGCCGAATCCAATTGCCTGCAACCAATAGACAGGATACATGGTACCATATAAAATGCTGAAAAAACTGGGAATAGCAAAAATGACAAAGAAAGCATCGTTTCGTTCAAACACACCCGGGCTTTTTTGATGATGATCTTCATGCAGGTACCAGAGAAAGCCGTGCATAATATACTTGTGGGTTGCCCAGGAAACGGCTTCCATCAGAAAAAAAACGCCCACCACAATACCTGTATAAGTCACCCAATGCATAGTAAAAAATTTAAGCCACTTCTTTAATAATCGATTGCTCTTCCAGCCATTTTTCAATTAATGGAAAAGCAATTGCAAACCATGTAGTGTATTTAGCCGGATGCGATTGCAATGATTCCTTTATTGCGTCCATACTTTTGTAGCAATAATCATTCACCTCGTCTTTTGCCGGAACTATCACACCATCGTACACACCGCTAAGTACATGATCAAATTCGTATTCAGTTAACCCGTTATCAAATACAGTGTGGTAAGTAAATTCAAATATTTTTGTAAGTTCTGATGCAAAACCCATTTCATACTGAAGTCTTGTTTCTGCTGCAGTCATTGTATCTTCTCCGGGCTTTGGATGACTACAACAAGCGTTTGTCCATAACCCTGCACTATGATATTTTTTCAGCGAACGTTGCTGCAACAGCATTTCGCCCTTGCTGTTAAAAATAAATATGCTAAAAGCGCGGTGCAGCAATGCCTTACGGTGTGCTTCCATCTTTTCCATTGTACCTACCGGTTCGTCCTGTTCATTAACCAATATAATATCGTGTATATCCAAAGTTTTTATTTTAAGCAAATATACAAAAAGCCCTGAAGGGTTTATTAACTCAAAATCTCACATTAATTCTCCGGTTAGTACCAGGCCCTGCTCAAATAAGATGCAGGCTATTTTTTACACCCGCCCGTATGATAATAAACAACTTGCTGTAATTGGGTATGCGTATGCGTTCCTCCAGTATGCGGGCGGGCTTTACCTTTCTTATTTTTGTAAATAAAGACAAATAATATTTATAGGCAACATATACGCCGAACCGGGCCTTGATGGGCAAGAGCATAACGCCTGACAACGCATTATTAAAATCGCACTGAATTTCTTTTTCAATCTCAATTTTTTCTTTGTCGGTGAAATTTTTAAAATCACAGCCGGGAAAGTATGTTCTGTTTAAGCCGTCATAATCTGCTTTTACATCCCGCAGAAAATTTACCTTTTGAAATGCGGCTCCCAGTGCACGGGCGGAAGGCTTTAGCTTTTCATATTTCTCTGCATCACCTTCACAAAAAATATAGAGGCACATCAGCCCTACTACTTCTGCAGAACCATAAATGTAGTCAGTGTATCCGTCGTAATTGTATACATGATTGCCCAGATCCATTTCCATGCTGGTAAAAAAAGCTTCTATTAATTCCTTCTCAATTCCATATTCATTTACTGTTTTTTGAAAACTGTTTAAGATAGGATTAAGACTCAGCCCCCGCTCAATAGCGGCATATGTTTCTTCTTTAAACTGGGCTAATAATTTCGCTTTATTAAAATCGTGGAAGGTATCTACGATCTCATCTGCAACGCGTACAAACCCATAAATATTAAATACAGGCTGACGCAAATCTTTATGAAGAAGTTTTATGGCAGAAAAAAATGAGGTACTGTATTGTTCCGTTGTATCACGGCTGCATCGCTCACTCACCCTATGAAACAAATACATCATAGCATTCAATTTTAACCTGAACAGTTAACGTGTAAAATATATTATCAATAAAATTGTCTTTGTTTGACAGCGTAAGGTTTTTTAGTGCTGTATCGTAAACAAAAAAGAAATATTTTTAACTTCCGAAATATTTAATCACCTGGCCGGCTACCACTTCTCCGCTAATCAATGACGGCGGAACACCTGGCCCGGGTACTGTTAACTGTCCTGTATAAAAAAGATTTTTTACCTTTTTACTTCTGCAGGATGGCTTAAGCACGGCAGTTTGCAACAATGTATTTGCCAGTCCATAAGCATTTCCTTTAAAAGAATTATACTCACTTATAAAATCACTTACGGAAAATGATTTTTTATAGATGACGTGTTCCTTAATTGTTTCTCCCAAACGGTGTTCCATTCTGCTGATGATGGAATCAAAATAAAAATCTCTTCTATCTTCATTATCATCCTGCAAGCCCGCAGCCACTGGTATTAATAAAAAAAGATTTTCACACCCATCCGGTGCAACGGTGTTATCTGTTACAGATGTTGCACTTACATAAAACATCGGTGCCAGCGGCCATTTTTTTTCGGTATAAATTTCTGCCGCATGTGTTTCAAAAGAAGTATCAAAGAACAATGAATGATGGCGGATATTAGTGAGTTTTTTATTTAAACCAACATAATATAACAGGCATGAAGGAGCCATTACACGACTGTTCCAGTAAGCTTCATTATATGATTGATATTGAACTGGCAACCACGCTGTTTCTGCATGATGATAATCCGCCGCCACAATAACAACATCCGCATTCCATTCTTTATGATGAGTGATTACTTTTTTCGCTAACCCGTTCTCTACAATTATACGTTCAACATTTTCATTAAACTGAAACTGCACGCCCAGCTCAACAGCTGTATTATACATAGCGGTCACAATACTATACATACCACCCTGCGGATACCAGGTTCCTCCGATTATATCTGCATAATTCATTAAACTATACAATGCAGGCATATCCTGCGGCAAAGCACCTAAAAACAACACGGGAAATTCAAGCAGCCGCCGTAATTTTTCATTCCGGAAATATTTATGTACATGTTTTTGCACAGACGTAAACACATCCAGTTTCAAAACACCCTTAATAAGATCTGCATCCAAAAATTCCATGTAAGACTGACCTGGTTTGAAAACTAATTTCTCAATACCAGCCCTGTATTTATAACCCGCTTCCGCAAGAAATTTATCCAGTTGTTTGCCGGCGCCTGGCTCAATTTCGTTGAATATTATTTTTAACGCCTCCGTGTTTGCGGGTAAATCAGTTAAGCTGTCTTTCCAGTAAACACGGTAGGACGGATCTAATCTTTCTAAGGCGTATAGCGCACTTCTTTTTTTTCCAAACTGGGCAAAATACCGGTCAAAAACATCGGGCATCCAGTACCAGCTGGGGCCCATATCGAACGTAAAACCATTTTCTTTTAATTGTCCCGCCCGTCCACCGGGATGCATTTGCTTTTCCAGCACTACTACATCCCAACCAGCTTTCGCCATAAAAGAGGCAGCGGAAAGTCCCGCAAATCCACTACCGGCAACGATTACTTTTTTTGACAAAGTTTCTTTTCCAACAAATGATTAAAACCTTTGCACCTGGGCCTTCAACAGCTTGCGGGCAAAATGTATCCGGCTTTTTATAGTACCCAGTGGCTCTTCCAGCATCTGGGCAATCTCATGGTATTTATACCCATCGAAATATAAAAGAAACGGGTTACGGAAAATCTCAGGTAGATTATGAATCGCCTGTTGTATGTCTTTCAGCTTTAAAATACTTTCTGCCGCGTTTGCTGTAGTAACCTGCGACTGATTCAGTAAAAAATCATTGGGGGTACTGTCAAAAATGGTGTTTTGTTTTGCTTTCCTCCGGTAGTTATTAATAAAGATGTTACGCATGATGGTGTATAACCATGCCTTAATATTAGTACCCGCGTTGTACTTGTCTTTATTAGCTAAAGCCCTGAATAAAGTTTCCTGAAATAAATCCTGTGCTGCATCAGAATCTCTCGTAAGTGTAATTGCGAACGGTTTTAAAAATTCCGAATTGTTAACCAGCATTTGATTAAATTCTAAAGATGCCATAACAATTGTGTTTAAGTATTTATATAACAAAATTAAACACAATTTCATGAAAAAACCAAATATTGCTAGTAAGAATGTGTTAATAAACATGCTTTTGGTTATTCTTAGCCTGTATTTAATTAATAACTGGGTATGCTGTACAAATTATATACCGCAGTGAATTGGATGAACATTTGTCATTTGGGAATGTATAAGCGGTAAGAATGGTGATATGCAATGCCTATATGCCTGATATATAGTCAATAACTTCCTGCAATGAAGTTTTAAAGCTGACTTTGGGTGGCAGCTGTTTTTTGTAGGTACCAGTTAGCTGGCCAGAAATAACAACAGAAAAATTTTCTAGCCTGGCTTGCACCTGGTTTAAGAATTTTTCAAGATTAAAATTCCCGGTTGCCGAGGTTAAATGGGTATATAAATAATCAGGTTTTTTTAGCTTGCTCACAAACTCAATATCAGCTGCCGGCACATCTGCACCCAGATACAACGTTTTTATCCCGCGTATTTTTAAAAGATAGCAGATGTATAACAATCCAAGCTCATGATGTTCTCCTTCCGGCAAAAAAAGTAACACCATTTTATCTGTATTAATATGTGTAAACGCCGTTTCAATACCTGCAATTAATTTTTGACGGATGATATTGGTTACCAGGTGCTCCTGTGCCGGATTAATATGATTTGCCAGCCACAATATGCCTATCCTTTCAAGAAAAGGGAAAATGATCTGGGTGATGGTTTTATCGAATCCGCGGGCCGAAATATAACTGTCCAGCACTTCTTCAAAACGCTCTATGTCCATGTCAACCATGCATTGGATCATGTCATTTACGATGCGTTCCTGCTGGGCCTGGGTATTAGAAAGGGAGATGATCTTGTCGTGAATCTCTCCATTGGTCATTTTGTTGATATGAGAGATTTTGTAACCGTATTTATTAAGGAGTGATATATTAAGAATTTTTTTTAACTCTTCATTTGTATAGTAACGAATATTGGTTTGGGTACGTTGTGGTTTAATGAGTTCATACCGCTGTTCCCAAATGCGGATGGTGTGGGCTTTGATACCAGATAAATTTTCCAGGTCTTTTATGGTGAAAGCGTTCATGCAATAGAAAACATTTCTGATCACGAAATGTTTGCGCATAACTTGTTATTTTGGAATTAACGGAATTCCATAGCATAAAATGAAATGTTAAAGTAAAGGTTATTAGGTTAGACATGTGGCCAGCACCAGGGGTGAAAGTTGTTGCCTATCAGGAGAGTGCGTATGAAGGGAAAGAAGATAGCCGGGGATAAGATGGGATTATACCAATACCTGGTATTACAAACTCCAGTATTTTCTGCTGGTGATTTTATTTTTATAAATGCCTTTGAGATCAAAAATCATGGCTGCAGGTTTAGTGGCAGCACTAAACCAGTCATCATCCAGCGTGCGGTAAGTGTTGTGCGGAACAGTTATAATAATAGCGTCGTAATCGCTGGCTGGACTGGTAGTTAAATGCAATCCATATTCCTCAAATACATCTTCAGGCATTGCATAAGGATCTTCTACGTCTACATGAATATTAAAGGTCAGCAGCTCTTTTACAGTATCAACAATTTTTGAATTGCGGATATCGCTAACGTTTTCTTTAAATGTGACGCCTTTTACCAAAACCCTTGGTTCGTTTGAATTGCGCAGCACATGGGTGATAACTTTTCGTGCTACATACTTTGCCATATCGTCATTAATATACCGGCTGGCGGCGATTACTTTAGACTCGTATCCCAACGAAGCTGCTTTATAGGTCAGGTAATAAGGATCAACGCCGATGCAATGTCCGCCTACCAGGCCCGGTTGAAATTTTAAAAAGTTCCACTTTGTACCAGCAGCCTCAATTACATCGAATGTGTTAATGCCCATATGATCAAAAATCAACGACAATTCATTCATCAGTGCGATATTTAGATCGCGCTGCACATTTTCTACTATTTTGCTTGCTTCTGCTACTTTTATTGATGGCGCCCGGTGCACGCCTGCATCTACGACCAACTCATAAACCTGGGCTATTTCACCGAGTGACGCATCGTCATTTCCGGATACCACTTTAACAACTGTTTTTAATGTATTCTTTTTATCGCCCGGATTAATTCGTTCAGGCGAGTAGCCTAATTTAAAATCGATGCCCATTGTAAGTCCGGAAACCTGCTCCAGTACCGGCAGACAATCTTCTTCAGTACACCCGGGATAGGTGGTGGATTCATACACCACATAATCTCCTTTCTTCAGCACTTTGCCTACAGTTTCTGATGCCCCAATGAGTGGCTTCAAATCAGGCACATTGTATTTATCAACCGGTGTGGGCACGGCGATAATAAAAAAGTTGGCTTCACGTAAAGCATCCAGGTTACTGGTAAAAACAATATCGCTGTTCTTAAAGGCATCCTCCCTGACTTCTTTGCTGGGGTCAATATTATTGCGCATCATGCTGACCCTTTTCTCATTAATATCAAAGCCTATGACTGATATTTTCTTAGCAAACTCCAACGCAATCGGCAGCCCTACATAACCCAATCCGATTACTGCTAATTTGCTTTTCTTGTTTACTAATTCCTGGTACATAATGGCTGGGTATAAATTATTGTCGATGTTCTGTTAAAAGTTGTTCTAAAAAATGATGCAAACATAAGAATCTCTATGTCGTGCAAAATATAAAAGCGATGATGCTGTTCATACCCCTGGCATTCATCTCCAGGCATCAAAAAACGAGTTCGGGGTTTTGCAATCTGCCACTGTTGAGCAATTGCGATATCACCGGCATGATATTTTTACCAGTCCTTAGTGCCTCCAGGTGGCGATGATGGTGCAAATCGGTGCCAGCAAAATCAATGTAATTTTTTGAAACAAGCCACGTGGCAAGTTCCTGCGGCACTTTGCCATAGTAGCCGGAAAGAGAAAGCAGGTTCAGCTGAAATAAACAGCCCATGCTTTTAAAATCATCATATACTGATTTCTTTCCGGCAAAATACGTGTAGCGTTCGGGATGCGCCAATATGGGCTCGTATCCTTTTATCTGCAGGTTAAATAATTGTTCTTTAAGATCGAGTGGCGGTGCTACAAAAGAAAACTCCACCAATACCTTTTTACCGGTAATGGTTAATAATGGTTCATCGGCGTTCAGGAGGCTGTCAAAATGATCATCCATAAAATATTCTGCGGCTGGCCGTATATTACGGTGGAACTCATTTTTTTCGCGCAAATTTTGTAATGCAGCATCAATTGTAGCGGGCGTATTTTTATACATATCCCACATAACATGGGGTGTTGTAATAAAGTGCGTGTACCCAAGATCTTCTAATCCTTTTTTTAATTCACCTGAAATTTCTTTATCAGGAGAACCATCATCTATACCCGGGAGAAGATGAGAATGCATATCGATCTTAAGGCCACTAAAATTTGCGGGAGCGGAAGGATATTTACGTTTGAATATAGAAAACATACGGTCGAAATTATTCCGTTATTGTTTAGGCAACATGAACGGAACAATATATTATAATGAATAAAATTACCTGTTGAGATACTGCGGAATTTTCCTGAGTGGCTTTAAATACAACGTAAAAAAATGGGGCCGCTTATTAATTAATTTCCAGGCCTTCGCATCTTCACGATTGGCTTTGAAACGGTTGCGCAGTGATGCATTGCTGATACCGCCTGAACGCATCTTCACCAGTATTTCAGGAATATATGCTGCGCTGAAATCATGTTTATATAAGATGCGCAGCATCATTTCATAATCCGCCGCGCTTTTTAGCATCGTATTAAAGTACCCTACTTTATCATACACTTCTTTCCGCACAAAAAAAGCGGGATGTGGTGGCATCCATCCATATAAAAAATTTTCCCTGACAAATTTTCCCGCCTTCCAGGTGCGTACTACTTTTGTAAGATCATTTATATGTACGTACTGCAAATCTCCATACACACAATGCACCTCCGGATCCTTAAAAGCAGCCGCCACTTTTTTCAAAATACTGTCATCTGTATAAATATCATCACTGTTCAGGATGCCGATAATATCACCGGTCGCCATTTTCAGGCCCTTATTCATTGCGTCGTATAAACCGCTATCCGGTTCAGAAATAAATTTATTTACGTGTGAAAATTTTTTGATGATTGAAACCGTAGTATCTGTAGACTTTCCATCCACAACAATATGTTCTACATCATTATGTTCCTGTCTGGTAATACACTGCAATGTATCTTTTATGGTTGCAGCACTATTATATGATACCGTGATGATTGAAATACGCATACTCGCTTATTCTCTTGTTATAACGCAATTTTCTAACACCAGCATGTCCATTTGTGTACGCAGAAAACAATCCAGCGCTTCGGCCGGCGTGTTTACTATCGGCTCGTTTTCATTAAACGAAGTATTTAATAAAATAGGCACGCCTGTCTTCTTTCTGAAAGCATCAATTAAACCATAATACATCGGTGATATATCTTTATCAACTGTTTGCAGCCTTCCCGTTCCATCAACATGCGTAACTGCAGGAATGATGGCATACTTTTCAGGTTTTATCGGAAATACTTTTTCCATGAAAGGCACTTCACCTGCTTTTGTGAAGTATTCACCCGAATATTCTTTAAGAATAGAAGGTGCAAACGGGCGAAAACTTTCTCTGCGCTTAATTTTCAGGTTGAGCAAATCTTTTGCTTTTTGATTACGCGGGTCTGCAAGAATTGATCGGGCGCCCAATGCCCTTGGCCCAAATTCAGCCCGCCCGTTAAACCACCCTACCACACCCGGTTCAATTAATTTATTGGTAACAGTATCATATAGCTCTTCATTGCCCAACCTTCTGTATGTAATATTTCTTGATTGCAGAAAAATCTCTATTTCATCATTAGAAAACCTGCTTCCTGTATATGCATTATAAACAGGGGCGGTCCTTGGCTGGTCCAGTATATGATTGAACAAATACAGGGCAGAACCCATTGAAATACCTGCATCGTGCCCGGCAGACGGAATATAAACACCTTCAAATCCGGTTGCGTCCGCAATTTTTCCATTGGCAACTGAATTTTGTGCCACACCACCAGCAATACAAATATTCTTCATGCCGGTTCTTTCTTTCAAATGTTTCAGGATGTAAAAAATAAGTTCTTCGGTTACACGCTGAACCGATGTGGCAAGATCTTTATGGTATTGTGATAATTCTTCGTCTTTACCACGCGGTGAGCCAAATTCGCGCACAAATGCGGCTGAATATAAATTGCCTACCGACGGAATATTATTTTCATATTTAAAACCTGCTTTGGTTGGCTGTACAAAATATTCATCATTCCAGTCAAACAAACCGTTTGGCAAAAACTTCAAAACTTTTTTTACTTTATCGGTGTATTTAGGCTCGCCGTAGGGTGCCAGGCCCATCACTTTATATTCGTCACCGTAATGTGGAAATCCAAGAAACTGTGTAAAGGCAGTATAAAACAATCCGCAGGAAACAGGAAAGTCTATACTGTCTAACACTTCAATTTTGTTTCCTTTTCCTGTTGCAATCATGGTCGTCGTAAAATCGCCTGAACCGTCAATAGAAAGTATGGCGGATTCTTCAAATGGAGAAGCAAAAAAAGCAGACGCTAAATGACTGCGGTGATGTTCAATATTTTTAATTTTATTCGTGAGTGTCTCCGCAGCAACAGATGGATCTATTTTTCTGAATTCCTCTTCCAGGCTGCTTACTTCTTTACTGTTTTTATACCGCCTGATAGCGCCAAAAACAAGTGAAGGGTTTTTGCGGAGGTAATTAAGCTTATGTAAAAATTTCGCTTTGGGGTCACGGCCAATGGTAATATAATCTACCTCCTGCAGCGTAATACCAGCCTCTGCCAAACAAAACTGTATGGCTAACGCAGGAAAACCTGCCCAATGCTTAATCCTGGTAAAACGTTCCTCTTCTGTTGCAGCTATCATCACGCCATCTTTAAATATAGCTGCGGAAGAATCGGCATGATAGGCGTTAATTCCAAGAATGTACATATTATGAAAAAAGTTGTAAATATTTTTGAATGAGGGCTGTATTATTTTGTTTTGCCAGGGCAAATTCCAGCGCGCCGTTGCACCAGCGATCAAACGCTGACTGCTCCCAGTCTGTCGCTTCCTGCAAAGCTTTTTGAAAACACGCTGGCGAAGATAAAGGACAATCCCATCCCGCAAACGCTTTGGTAAGGTTTTGCCAGGGGGTTTGATCGCTGATAAGAACGGGCCGGCCATTTCCCAGCGCCTCAGCAATTGCGTGGCCAAAATTTTCCCCCTTTGTTGGCAGTACAAAAAGATGGTGTGCCGCCAAAACGTCTTTTAAAAGATGATGCGGCAACTCACCGATAAGCGTAATTTCTTTATCCGCCGGAAGTGATTGTATGATTGTTTCACAATGCTGCCAGTACAGATCATCTTCCGGAACACCTACAATGCTAAACTGAACGGCCCCCGTAACATATTTTAATTGCTCAAGTAAATAATTAATATTTTTAATTGGATGAATCCGTCCAATCAAAATCAATTTAATAACACCAGGTAATTTTTGAAGATGAACCGGCTTATCTACTATTAATGCAGGAAAATTATCTGCAACAAATACCTGTACGTTGCCGAAAAGATTCTTAATTTCTTTTTCCTCTTCTGAATTGGTCGCGTGAAAATGGATTTTTTTGTGCATGCCCATCCATTTGGCCATCCGGAAAAAGATTTTCTTTTTCAGCGGCTTGATGGCCAGCGCGCTGGATTTTAACATGCCACGGGTAGCCAAAATGATGGCTGCTTTACTTTTTATTTTACGGTGGGCCTGTACAACGTTAATCGTAAATGATTTTGAGTACACACTATTCAGGTAAATGAAGTTGGGATCGAGTGACTGAATGATTGATCCAATATTCTTTGCGCCTGTATTGTCAGGCGATGCGTACATAATCTTCGCGCCGGAAGCAAGTGTAACCCATTGATTTATCTTTATTCCGGCCAGTGGTATGGTTTCCCTTAAATCCCTGTCGCCCGTAAATACATAAATTTCATAGTAAGGAGAAAGGTGTTCAACTAAATTAACACACGACCTGATGGGACCCCCGGCTTTATACGCCGGCTCAAACCAATCGGTACAGACTAACAGTTTTTTTCTTTCCATTTTCTTCTTTTACACATCCTGGCAATGCAAACCGCAGCACATGAAAATAAAAACTTTGTTATGCATTACCGGCTAAACCGGATGGCGTTATTTACATTGCCAAACGATACCCTGCTGATCAAAATATTGGACGCGGAAGTATTTTTTATCTCGTATTTTTCGGGAAATGTATGCCTGTCATCTGCAATCATATCAGGGATAAACGTGCCATCTGCTGATGCAAGGTTAGAACCATCTGCAAGTTTAACAATCTGGCCGCACCTGAGATCACCATTGATAAAACATTGGGTACTTAATTCTGAAAAAAGACCCTTGTACGATGCATTTTTATGTAGAAATTTGAGTGGATACATTTCAAAATAGAAATGAATATTCATCAATAACAGCTTCAGATCAGGGTTATTTGGCAATACATCCACTGCGCCCTGCAAATACATATTCAGCAAACTAATATTTCCTTTAAATTTTTTAATTGATACCGTTGTGTTGCTGTCGGCACCAACCGGCGCTATCATTGCGCCATCAATAGTAAGGTTACCACTTCCAGAAAGGTTTAACGGAACACGTGCGTTGCCCTCCCACCAGCAATCTTTGTATACTGCTTTTGCATTGTCCTGAAGATTAATGCCGGCAAATTGCCCGCCATAACCAAAAATGCCAGCCGTTCCTTTGCCCTTCTGAACCAGGGGGCCACCGGAAATAAAATCATTATCAGCAAAGAAAGAATTATCCTTTTCAATGTACAGGTAATCAAGTCCCTCTGCCCGTATCGCATTATTTGCGTTTATATATACCTGGTCAACATAAGCCCTGGAATCCGGCTGATCAACATTTGAAAATTGTACCGCATCAATATTAAGTTTGCCGCTGGCAAAATCCCCCATTTGCAAATCCCTGATCGTTACGCTGGAAGGGCCCATGATTTTAAACATCGGATTGCCCACCGGGAAACCAGGGGCTGCTGCTATAACAGATGCGTTTAATAAGCCATCGCCACATAGCTGCATATCAGTACCCGCGGGGATTATTACTGGTTTGCTGATTTTATATTTTCCTGCCGGAAAATGTATGATGACATGCGTGCCTTTAAGTTTTGCTGCATTATTAATTATTTGCTGCACCTGCTTATCATCAGCATCCCGGGGAATTTCAAGTACGTTCCGTTTAACGTTTACCGGAGTTTTGTCCTGGCTTTGCAGAAACGTAGCTGACGTGCTGGTAATTTTTGCAGCAGTCTGATCGTTAAATTGTTTCAGGAACCCCGAACCTGCAAAGCTAACAGGCTCCCTGCTTGGGTAATTATTATTAATTGACATGCCGGGACTGCCCGTCTTCAAAAAAAAGTGCATGGAGGTGTCAATATTTTTACTGAAAATATTGTCGTAAAAAGAAAGCCATCCCCAATGATAATATTGAATGGGAATGCCGCGCTGGCGAAGAACAGTATTTCCCTGGTAAATTCTTTTAAACGGATTCGTACTTGCGCCACTGTCTACTGCAAACCCTTTGCTGTCTTCGCTAAAACAATTTCTTACTGATTTGTAATAACCATTTGTATTGGTTACGTCTGCCTGCAATGAATTTTTAAAGTAACTGCGGTAGGCATGAAAATTTCCATATTTGTTATTGATACCAATATTGCAATTGTAAAACTTGCAATCCCAGATCCAATAATCCAGGGCGTTGTACCCGGTCGTAAAAATGCCGGCTTCTGTGCAATCCTGGAACACACATCTTTTAATAGCGATTTCAGAGTCATTACTGTTTGTGCCATCTTCCGGATTTGTTCCACCGCTTATTCCGTATTTACATTTTCCAATAAAAATATTGTCTGAAATTTCTATGTTGAGTGACGCATAACTCTGACTTTTTTCATCTTTCCACCTGTTTCGCCAGTGAATACCGATGGCCTCAATTCCTTTACGCTTATTGGCATCCCAGGTAAAGCGGGAGATTTTATAATACGCTGACCCATTTGCCCAAAACATTGTTCCTCCATCGCCACCGATCCATTTAATAGTAGTGTTTGCAGGATTTTCACCGGTTATGGTTACACCAATTTTTCCTCTCAATACCAGGGTTGCGGAAATACAATAAGTTCCGGCAGGCAAAAACAATACGCTAAATGCCGGGCCACCTGTAGCTGAATTTTCACCCAGCTGATCAATGGCTTTTTGAATCGCTTTTGTGTCATCATCCTTGCCATTGCCTTTTGCACCGAACCTCGTTTTTGCATTGGCCCAACTATCATAAGGACCATTAAATTCTTCCATGTTCCGCAAACCCTGCGCTGTCACAATATCATAATTGATCAACTGCAGAAAAAACATACAGCCAACAACCCGGAAAAATATCTTATTCATCAATATTATTTTTTTCCATCCAATATTCAAGTACTACAAACAACCAAAGTTCTGCCCAGCGAACTGCCGGCGAACCTTTCAGGAATTGGTTCCAGTAATACATTAATTTTTCGCCATGGATGAATGAGCGCTCCGACAAATGAATTAACCTGGTTTCGCAAAAAGATTTTAATTCATTCTTCATCCATACATTCCATGGAAAAAGAAATCCCTGCTTTTTACGGTGAACAATTTCATCCGGCAATAAAGGTTTTAATGATTCTACCAGCAAACGCTTGGCGTATGCCGGATACTTTATGGCATCAGGTACCTGCAAAACAAATTCAATAAGATCAAAATCAAAAAAAGGCTCCCTTACTTCAAGTGAAACCGCCATGCTCATCTGGTCAGTATCTTTTAAAAGTGTCTGTTGCGTATAGCCCATGTATTCACTTACAGAAACCTGGCTCAGCAATGGAAGACGCGCGATATCCTCCTTTTTTTCTTCCAGTTGCTGCATCAATGCTGTTGAAGCATCTGCCTGCAGGCTGGTTAGATCGTGAATGAGGGCGGGCGATAATATTTGCCTGAATACCGGGTATAGATTTTCTATTGCAGGAGACTCCGCAGTTATAATTTGCTGTAAGCGTTGCTTCTTATTGGATGAACCGCCTGCTACAACAGCACCTGCCATTTTTCTCAGTAACCCCGTTCCTTTATAAAATGATTTTTTTTGCTGCAGCTTCAGGTATTGCAAAAAGAAAGGATAGCCTGCAAACAACTCGTCACCACCTGCACCCGATAATGCTACGGTTATACCGGCCTGCCTGATTGCTTTAGATACCACATATGTATTGATACCATCTCCACTGGGCGTGTCCATTGCATTCAGGCCATTTTCCAGTTCGGCCAAAAATACGCCGGGCTGCAATTGAATTTTTGTGTGATTGGTATTAAACTTCTTCGCAATTATTTCTGCATACTTTGATTCATCAAATTCACTTTCCCCAAATGAAATATTAAACGTATTTGGTGGGGCGCTGCTGACTTCGGCCATTAACCCAACCACGGCACTGGAATCAATACCACCAGAAAGAAAAGCACCCACGGGCACATCACTGACAAGCCGCCGCTCAATAGAATCCCGCAGCAATTTTCTTATTCTTGTTTGCGTTGCTGCGCGATCCGTAAAGTTGAATGATAAAGGATTTGGCCGGGTAACATCCCAATAAATTTTTTTTTCAATCTTTCCATTTTTTATTGTCATCCAGGAACCCGACTGCAATTGTTCAATGCCTTCAACAGGAGAAAAAGGGTAGCCGATAGATTGATATGAAAAATATTCCAGCAGGGCCCTCTTGTTTATTTTTCTTTTTACAAAACCGGTCGCGAGTATGGCCCGCACTTCAGAAGCAAATATAAATTTGTCATTATCTATATAGTAGTAGAGCGGTTTTACACCCAGCCTGTCGCGTATAACGGTTAGCTCCTGGTTTATTTTATCCCAAACGGCCAGCGCGTACATACCTTTAAAATAATGGATGCATTCAGCGCCCCATTTTGCAAAGGCAGCAATCAGCACTTCGGTATCGCCACTGGTATGAAAATCATAATCGTGCAGCATGGATTTTACTTCCATGAAATTATACATCTCACCGTTGAACACCATTGTATAGCGCCCCGAATTATCTGTAAAAGGCTGATTGGCCGCAGCAGACAAATCAATAATGGACAGGCGGCGGTGGCCGAGGCCTATTGCGCCCTCTGTATAAAAGCAATCCGCATCCGGGCCACGGTGGGCCATGGCGTTCGTCATTTTTTGAACCAATGACGCGTCGGCTGTCTTACCATTAAAATGTAGTATCCCTGCTATTCCACACATACGGTGATTATTTCAAAATCTTTGTATAAATATTAAGGTAACGTTCACCAATAGCCGAAGCGGTATATTGCTTCACGTTGTCAAGTCCTTTGGCAACAATGGCATTACGGTATGCTTCGTCATTTATTATTTTCAGCAATCCTTCTTTAATAGACGTTGCATCATACGGATCAACCAGGCATGCGCCTTCACCGGCAACATCCTTCATGGGGCTTATATTACTGGTAATAACCGGGCGGCCAGCCTTCTGCCCTTCTACAATGGGCAAACCGAAGCCTTCAAATAAAGATGGAAATAAAATGATATCAGCATTTGTGTATTTATCAGCAAGATCCTGTTCGCTTAATTCAAATGCGTTTCTATAGTTGATATTATTTTGTTGCAGCAGCAGCACTGTTTCGGCCGATATTTTTCCAACAATATCGAGTGTACAATTCAAGTCTCTTATTGCAACAATCGTTCTGCCGAGGTTTTTATTGGGGGTGGAACCAATAAAGAGTAAAACGGGTTGCGATGTATTGAAAGGGCGAACGCTATAAGTAATAGATTTGCCCACCATATTGGGTATAACTATTATTTTTTCTTCAGCGCAGCCGGTAAACCGGATGATATCTTTTTTTGATTGTTCTGATATGGTTGTAACAATACGACAGGCCGCTACCGGCCATTTTAAAAATAGCCGGTGGAAAAACCATTTTTTAATTCCGGTATAGTTATAGAGAAATACACAATCATGAATCGTTAATATTGTCCTTTGCTTAGGAAAGGCCATCGCCATATAATGAACATCACCTGTAACATGATAAATATCTGCCTGCAATTTTTTTCCAAAAAAAAGATTGCGTACCACATTCCCCAGAGAAGAACTGTAATAAGGAAGAATTTTTTTGCTAACCGTTATGTTTGCAGGCAAATTCTCTGCAACAGCATTAAATACTTTTTCAATACTGAAGAAATGGTCAACCGGCTTCCTGAATAAAAAACATACAACGGGCATACAGCATTCAAAGATTAGCAATAATTATTCGGTCAGCAAATCGGGTTGATGAAGCGTTTTTTTAGCAACACTAAATTTTACAGCCTTCTTTTTAATAATACCAAACCAATGCGGTAATATTTTAAATAATAACCAGAGAAAAAATGCTGATTTGGTAAGTGAATTGAGAATTTGCAGTGTATCTGTTTCGGCGGAATACGTTACCTGGTAAAACAACACCGGCAGCCAGCAAATAAGCAGTGGATATTTTTTTGAAAGGATAAATACACGCTTGTACGCCCACCTGATAAAAAATCCTAAAAAGAACATGTAGACTATTCCGCCATTCACGCCAAAACTTCCATAGGCTTCACCCAGCGGGCCAATATCGGTTGACCATCCTTCTAACTTATATCCTGCGTAATAAGCCATATTGAATTTTCCACCCGCCATCGGTTTGTCTGGCCATAAAAAACGTGGTACAAACGAAGAGAGAAATACGGTAAAAAGCTTATCACCACCATCGTATGGCTGAACGGCGGGGATACGCCGCATTACAAGTGCTACATTAAATCCCTGGTTAGTACGCGCATATACCGGGAAAAAAGCATCTTTTTCAATTAAAGCATCTCCTTTTTCTAATTTTTCTATAAACAAATTTGCAAATAGTTCAACTTTAGAATCCTGGTAAGAACCAAGCCAGGTTAATTTACGATAGGAAAGTTTGACATTTTGCAAGACAATCAGAAAACATATTGCCACCGCTACCAACACAATTTTCTTTAACAGCGAAACCCTTAATCCCAATAGAAAAAAAGAAAAGATAGTAGCTCCCATATAGGCAACGATGGTAAACATCCCGGAACGGAGCGCGCTGATGAAAATGAATACCACAAATGAGAATATAATTATTTTTTTATACTTCAATTTGGGATAATAGAAAAGATACAGTAAGCCTGCGAATGACCCGAAGAAAAACAGGGTGACAAAAAACTGGAGACTCTCCGGCAGGTAGCTGATGACTAGGGAAACCGCCAGTCCGAAACCCATAATAATTGCGCCATTTTTATAGTCTACTTTTTCTCTAATCCGGGAGATCGTTTTGCCCAGCAATGTTCCTTCGTCGAGTGATTCACGTACACCGATGGGCCAGGTAAGCGCCAGGCAAAAAAAAGTAATGGCGGGAACAGCATACCCAAAATAACCATTTTCAGGAACAGGCATATATTTCACCCAAAGCCTGGATAAACCATTATCGATGGCATAATATTTATAGCCCAGCAACGGGGCGATGAGGCATGTGAACGTATATAGAACTGCGGTTGATTCACGAAGCACAATACCCTTACCCATCTTATCCACCAGCATTATCATCAGCAATATCAAATGCAAAATACATAACGGCGCATACCAATCTGTTACCAGTGATAAAATCGCTATCAGTAGCATTGATGCAGAATAGATATACCTGATCCCTT
>JBDUAY010000031.1:0-23031 GCA_040004415.1 Bacteroidota bacterium
ATGAACGTTACAAACACCTGCACGGAAAATTTGCATTTGTGCCATTGATCAACCGGCGCATACCGATTATTACAGATGAATATGTAACGATGGATTTTGGTACCGGCGCATTGAAAGTTACACCTGCACATGATATGAATGATAACATGCTTGGGCAAAAGCACGGTCTGGAAGTAATTGATATTTTAAATGATGATGGCACCCTGGGTGAAGCCGCGCAAATTTTAGTGGGCGAAGAAAGATTTACAGCCAGGAAAAAAATTGTTCAACTACTGGAGGCTGCAAATGCCATTGAAAAAATAGAAGACTATACCAGTGAAGTTGGTTATAGTGAAAGAACAGACACCGTTGTAGAACCAAGGCTAAGCCTGCAATGGTGGGTGGCCATGAAAAAAATCAGTGAACCGGCATTGAATGCGGTGATGAATGATGAAATAAAGTTTCATCCTTCAAAATTTAAAAATACCTACCGCTACTGGATGGAGAACATTAAAGACTGGTGCATCAGCCGTCAGCTGTGGTGGGGACATAGAATACCCGCCTGGTACGGACCGAAGAAACTCGATGGAGATCAATCCAAAGAAGAGCCCGCATGCATTATTGCAGCAACAAAAGAAGCGGCCACTGCATTGTTTACTGAATATTATGTCAGCCAGGGGTACACTGAAACAGTTGCAAAAAACGCTGCCGGAAATATTGAACAGGATAAGGACTGCCTTGATACCTGGTTCAGCAGCTGGCTATGGCCGTTTGAAGTGTTTAAAGGATACAGCAACCCGGGAAATGCCGAAGTAAAATATTATTACCCCACCAATACGCTGGTGACGGCACCGGAGATCATTTTCTTTTGGGTAGCCAGGATGATTATTGCCGGCGAAGAATACATGGGCGCCAAACCTTTTAATGATGTTTATTTTACCGGGATTGTACGTGATAAGCTGGGCAGGAAAATGAGCAAGAGCCTCGGCAACTCCCCGGATTTACTGGAATTAATTGATAACTACGGAGCCGACGCAGTACGTTTTGGAATTATGTTCAGTTCTCCTGCCGGAAACGATTTGATGTTTGATGAATCATCGCTTGAACAGGGAAAATTTTTTAATAATAAATTATGGAACGCGCTGAAGCTGATAAAAATGTGGGAAGGCAGGCAGGCAGTAACACAAGAGTCACTTGCTGGTACTTTTGCAGTCATGTGGTTTGAGAACAGGCTGAACGAAGTAAAAGCGGAAGTAGATATCCTGATACAGAATTTTAAATTAAGTGAAGCACTAAAAACCATTTACTCGCTTATATGGGATGATTTCTGCAGCTGGTATTTAGAATGGGTGAAGCCTGGTTTTGAACAACTGATTGATGTATCTGTGCAGGGAAAAACAGTGGCTTTTTTTACTGAATTGATGCAACTACTCCATCCTTTTATGCCATTTGTTACAGAAGAAATATACCATTTGTTACTCGACACACCAGATGACTTATGTGTTAAACAATTTTCAGCGATACCTGCAACGCAACAAAATATTCTTAATACCGGCGCATTGCTAAAAGAATCTATTACTGCTATACGTGACGCCAGAAATAAAGCGCGGTTGAAACCGAAAGATGAAATCGGTTTATATATTCAGCCTGCAGATAAAAGCCATTACGCGCACATTGAAATACTATTGGCAAAACAGGTGAATGCGAAAGCGATTCATTATACCAGCGATAGTATTCCGCAAAGTATTGCTGTTGTAATGGGTAAAGACAAATTCTACCTGGTAACGGATCAGCCTTTGGTGGCTGGCAATCAGAGAGAGGAGTTATTAAAAGAACAGCAACACCTGGCAGGGTTTCTGGCTTCCATTGAAAAGAAATTAGGCAACGAACGTTTTGTGTTGAATGCCAAACCGGAAATAATAGAACTGGAAAGAAAAAAGAAGTCTGATGCGGAGGCCAAGTTGAAAGTGATTGAACAAAGTCTTTCTTCGTTATAAATCTCCGATCCCTCTGCATGTCTCAAGCACCACAAAGATTTCTTTGCGTGAGGCACGCGCTGGGGTATAGCGTTTTAAGCTTATACAGAAATGACTAAGGTCTTTTATTGTCCCTGCTGTGCCTGTGTAGTAAAAAATGATCTATTTCCCGGAATTTTGTCATCGTAGAACAAGCCAGGGATCTCCACCCTAAAATATGAGACATTTCAATTTTAACGCTGAAACAAGTTCACGGGTAATATAAACTCAAACCTATTGGCGCCCAGGCCGCCAAATAAATCACGATCCAACAAACGGCTGTAGCGAAAACCAAAATTTAGTGGCAGCTCGTTCCACCATTTTGTATCGAAGAAAATTTCTCCGCCGGCAGATCTGAATGCTGTATTAATGCGGAATCCATTTGTATATGCCACAACACCTGCTGAATAATCATAAAAAGCGTTCATCCGTACACGCTGGAAATAAACAATATTGGCAATGCCAAAATCGGGATACGCCAACGGCAAGTGATAGTTGGCGCCCCATTTATACATATTGCGGAGATTGGGCGTTGTATATCCCCTCGAAAAAGGAAAACTGTTCGAATAACGGTATTGGTTAACCGTATCCCGGGTTTGAAAAGCAAGGCTGATAACAATATTATGCGACTGTGCCACGCCAGGGAAATAAAAAGTTCCTTCCGCAAGAAATTGCCGTGCAGTAACATTTTGAACAGCATCGCGGTAATTAATATAAATATTTTGTGCAAAGCGCGGATAAATATTTTTTCGTGCCTGTTGTACCTGGTTAACAAAAGAAATGTAAGCATTAATATAAGCAAGATGCGTATCGCGGAAACTATCTTTATAGGCGCCTGTATACGCAACTGATTTAAAAACATAATCAGCTCCAATCGTTATGCCTGTAATGCTCCGGCCTTTACTCAGGGTTAGCGGTATGCTTATGCCCGCGTTTGCCTGTCCTTCATTCCAGTAAACCGGCTGATTACCCGGCAGAAAATCCCGCCTGTTAAAAATATAATTTGCACCAATATTTATATAGGGGAACAATCCCCCATAGGTTGCGTCTGCACCAATCTGCTCAAAGTGTTCATTGCGGTTGTACGCGACGTACAATTCCGACTGCATCGTATTCAGTACATTATTTCCAACCAGTGACAGCATATAATCAGGATCATTAACATACGGTATCACACTGTGAAAATTAAACAGCTTAAATGTTTGCGGATATTTTTTTGGATTGGGTTGCTGTTGTGCAGGTATTTTCAACAATAAACCAGCGGCATTGTTTTTAGTAAGATCAACACCGAAGGTGGCAATGGACTTTGTCCATTCAGCCATATCAACAATATTCCACCCCGGTTCATTTTTATTTATTTCCTGCAAACGATATCCCTCTGCCGTAAAACTGGTAAATATTATTTTGTTTCCGGATACAGCAGGTTGATATATGCCAATTCCTTTTACCGGGATACTAAGCTGGTATAATTTTTTTTCATTTAAAAGAAAAGCAAATAGCCTGTCGTATCCTTTATCGGCTGCTGTAAAATAAATAGTATCATGTTGCAGTACAGGATTACCCATTACATGAAAACTGGGTTCCGTCAGGTATTCAATGCTCCCATCATTATTGTTTATAAGTGCGAGCGCTATTTGGCCGGAAGGCTTTCTAACGGTGGCCAATAGTTGCTTATCGTTGACAAATTTTGGATATGTGTAAAAAAGATTATCCGGATTGGGCAACGCTTTCATGAGTTCGCCGGTTTGTGCATTCAATACATGCAAAACACTTTGTTTGCCTGGTTGCACATCAACTGCAAGAATGGTCTTGCCATCTTCGCTTATATCAGGAGAAAAATATTTTGATTTATGGGTGATTGTTTTTTGTGTACCGCTGGCAACATCCAGCACCTGCAGTTCATTATAATCATTCCATGCCCACCTGGTTGCAGGCCGGTAAGAAGCATAAACAATCTTACCGCTGCGATAGGTAAACTGGTTGTCGATTGATACATCTTTTACGCGGATAGTTCTTTCTGCTGTTCCGTTTTTCTCAACAAAAGCCGGCACCTTTTTGTACGTTGTTTTTACATACACAAGCGAGCTGCTGTCTGCGTATGCGGGAAACTCCTCGTCGGCAACAAAATGCCGGTGTTTTTCTGCAGCTGATTCTTCGTCCGCTGACTGCTTTTTAAAATAAGCAAACGCATCTTGCGTAAAAGCATTAAAGCGCTTTCCGCTGTATTCTTTCACGGCACGTTGAAAAGGATAAAATAAACCCTTAAAAGCTGCGGCGTCGTGTGTCACTTTCTTCCAGAAATCATCTCCATATTTTTCTCTTCCATAAGCAACCAGCATATATCCGAGGCGGTAATGATCCGGCGTAAAATCTTGCAGAGAGCCATTACGCAATTTCATGTAACTGTAATTTTTACCCGCCAGCCACAGTGAGCGGTAATCATCAAAGAAAAAAGGCAGGCGTCCCCGGCCCTGCTGACTCACCAGTGTTTCCTGGAAGACAGCATCGCCTTCCCAAAACCAATTGGGTATGGCTATTGCATTGGCGAGCTCTTGCCCGGATTGGCCAAATACAATTCTAAATCCGTGCGATAATCCTACATTAAAATTATTATACTGCTGTACATGACGGTATTCATGGATAGCCAGCATATCCTGCCAGGGCAAACTACCAAGTTCAAAACTATTTTGTGAAGGTGTAAGATAAAATTCACTGCGAAAAGGGGCGAGCGCCACATATCCGTTCGAAACAATTGTGTTAGGATGCAGCACAATATCAATTCTTTTTCGGCGCTGGCCAATAGTATGCAATGTAATTTTATTTAACTGTTCATCTATTGCGGCTACCCGTGAAGCAGATGTATCCATTCCCGCAGGAAAAATAACACGCGCAGCATCGTTGCTTACCTGTTGCCATTTTACGGAAGGCGGATTGCCGCCAAAACGTTGCGCGTGCGCAGCAATCGCTACCACAAGAAAAAGAACGAAACAAACAATTGACTTCATAATAATGTGAAAAATATTTTTCAAGTTACTTGTTAAATATAAGATACCCTTTGTAAATTGTTGCTACATTAACTAAAAAACCTTCATGCTTTTACTCGCACTGGCAATTGCGCCCGGCCTTGCTATCATTTTATACATTTATCGTAAAGACAGTTACGACAAAGAGCCAAAAAGATATTTACTGGTCTCATTTTTTTTAGGAATGCTCAGCACATTACCAGCCATTGCGATACAATTAACCGCGAAAGCTGTCTACGGGGCCATGACAGGTTATTCATCCATTCCTTTTTATGCTTTTTACGCTTTCATAATAGTGGGGTGCAGCGAGGAAGGCAGCAAATTTGCGATGGTAAAATGGTATGCGTATCCTAAAAAAGTTTTTGACGAACCATTTGATGGTATCATCTATTCTTTAATGGTCGCGATGGGCTTTGCTACCACAGAAAATATCGGCTATGTAAACCGCCATGGAATTGGAACAGCGGTGTTGCGTATGTTTTTATCTGTGCCGGCGCATGCGGCCTTTGGTATCATCATGGGATATTATATCGGGCTCGCAAAATTCAATAAAGAAAAATCAATATTCTATTTTATAAAGGGACTTTTACTGGCTGTATTCTTTCATGGCAGTTTTGATTTCTTTTTATTTCTGCAAGACAGTATCAAAGTAAAAGAATACGTTAGCCAGGGATTACTTTTCATGGGGGCAGTGGTATCATTCTATTTTGCCGTACGTTTAAGTTTACGCTCCATACGGTTACACCGCGAATTATCAAAACTTGATTTCGAAAAAAGAAATAATTTTTAACGTTTTGCTGTAACCAACTGCATAATGCTCCGGAGGTGCTTCCTTTACATTAGAGTGTGCTCCTCTGGAGCGGATTATTTCTAACGTAAACTTTCTATAAACAGGGCGTCCCGCCGGGACGAAGAAAATATCTTTGTCAAAAGCATCTTCTGAATAGTTGTAGTGAGGGCGCTATAATAAACGCCATAAACAATTGCGGATATTCTACCTGAAACCTTTTGCAGGATGAGTTCTCAATATGGCATCATCCAAAAATGAATAAGCCGGTTATTATGGAACTGTCAGGAAGATTATGATTTTACCAATAAAAACTATTTGCAACATTTTGCTGTAAACAATTGCATAATGCTCCGGAGGTGCAACCTGTTTATAGTAACTATTGATGGGTTAAGCCAGCTCCGGAGGTGCTTCCTGTGCAGTGAGGACATTATAATAATTAGAAATTAATCAATTGCTCATTACATCAACCTTGCCCATTGCCGCATCTTTCATCTTCCGCGTTACATCGTGGCCGAGATATTTTTCAATGCGCGCTTCAATAAAATAAATAAGCGGCGTTAAAACAATCGCCATTAAAGCTTTGTACATATAATTCATCATACCAATAGCCAAAATCTGCTGCCAGGTAAATTTTCCGCTGAATGCAATAAACAACACAATATAACTATCTACGAGCTGCGATACCAAAGTTGAACCAGTTGCGCGTAACCAAACCTTTTTTTCGCCTGTATATCTTTTTATGCGATGGAAGATAGTGACATCGACAATTTGGCTCACTAAAAATGCAACCAGGCTGCCCACAATGATACGCATGCCCTGTCCGAATACGCCATTAAAAGCATCCTGCATATTGGGCACGCCACTGTTTTGATTACTGGTTACCCAAAAGCCAGCGGGTGGTAAATGAATGGCGAGGTAAAACATCAGGAAAGCATATGATATCAGTGCAACGGCAGTTAATGAAATTCTATTGACTGCTTTTGGTCCGTAATATTCATTTACGACATCTGTCATTACGAACTCAAGAGGCCATAACAATACGCCACAGGTGAGGGTAAAGTTTAAGCCCGATTGACCAAACATCGTAAAATTAGCTGGTGCTATACCTAATAAGGCTTCCAACGAAAAAAGTTTACCACCAATACATTCTGCTATTAAAGCATTGGCTACAAAAAAGGCCGTAAAAAAAACGAACAGTTTGGTTGGTTTGTCGTTAAGAATATTAAGTATCATTTTATAAATATATACAGTTGGGCGATTAGGAAAATAAAATTTATAATAACAAGCCAGCGCGGCGCTTTTCCTGCAAGTTTCTTTCTGAACCAATATACACAAGTACAAAGGTTCACCAGGAAATTTACAATGTTGGCAGTAATCAATCCGGTGATAATTACGGTTGATTGCAGATCACCTTTCGGCATTATGGTAAGGTATTTCATAGCCCAGGTAGCGAGCCAGCAGATATTGGCGATAAAAGCGAGTTTATGCCAGAAAGATAGTTTGTCCATATTCGTTGTTCAATGAAAATAAAATTAGCTATAACACCTGTTACATCACTTTTTTTTAATCTGTATTTCTATCTTCTCAAAAAAATAAATGCCGCACCAATCAGCGTTAACACAATTATTAGTTTTCGGTAACTGTCATCTTTTATTTTGGCAACTATTTTTAATCCGGACCAAAAACCAATTGCCAATGCCGGCAATAAAAAAAGATCAGTAGTAAGTGTAGCGGTTGTAATATTTTTCCAGTAGAAGACCTGGAAAGGAAGCTTAAAAAAATTCATTGCTAAAAATACCCAGGCCGCAGTGCCAATAAAATCATTTTTCGTTAACTGCATCGCAAGAAAATAAATGTTGGAAAATGCCCCCGCAAGATTACCCAGCATGGTTGTGAAGCCTGATACCAAACCCATGCCGGCCGTAAAAAATATATTGGAAGGAATGGAAGTTATTTTGCGCAACTCCATCGTGATCATGATTACAACTGTAAGCATAATAATAACAGCCATTATTTTTCTGAATAAAATTTCGTTTAAATCTTTCCCGGTAAATACGCCGATAAGAATGCCAGCCATCATCCACGGAATAAGCTTCCAGAACAATGGCCATTGTGCATGACGATGATAATAAATAACCGCCATAATATCTGCAGAACAAAGCAATGGAAGCACGATGCCGGTGGATGCCTTACCGCCAAAAACAATGGCCATCAGGGTTACATTCAGCATGTCAATTCCTTTTAAACCAGCTTTTGATAGCCCGATAATAAATGCCGCCAGTGCAATCAGCAACCAATTGCTAATTGAATACGATGAAAAAATATCCAGGAAAACAGGGGCGTTCATTTTGTCAAATATAGCATTTGCGTTTTTAATGTATCCTGATCCGATGGACTTGAATGCCAATAGCCGTTGGTTTCACCAATAGAACGACAGAAATGGTAACACATGGTGCAACATGATATTCAGCGTTTATACAGCTCATCTTTCAGCTAAGCCTGTTGACAGTCTCACCGTTTCCCCAACGATGTATTTATTAGCCGCGGTTTTTATTTTCATTGTCATACTACTCGTTTTAACCTCAACCATATAATAACTGCCCATGAAAAATACCTGTTGAACGATACCTTCTAATCCTTCTCCCGATGTATCAATAATAATTTCCTCAGGCCTCACCAGTATTTTTTTTTGGTTTGATAAAAAGATGGTGGATGGGTTCAATAAGGCAGCGCTGGCAGCATCAACCAAATTATACTCTCCCAGGATGCCGGCGCAGTATTCATCTGCAGGCTGCCGATAAACCTGTTTTGGTGAACCTTGCTGAACCAGCTCACCATCTTTCATTACCAGCATGGTATCCGCCCAGGAAAAAATGTCCGCGGGGTCGTGTGAAATCATCATGCAACTGATGCCCAGTTTCGCATTAATATCATTGATGACTGACTTTACAGTTTGCCTGTGCATAGCATCCAGATTAGAAAATGGTTCATCCAGCAATAATAAACGGGGCGATCCAATAAGTAATCTTGCCAATGCAATACGTTGTTTTTCTCCGCCGGAAAGTTGGTCTGTCCTGCGACTCAACAAATGATTAATTCTGCAAACAGCGTATAAATTATCTGCCGCCTGTTGTGTAAGTTCATTGGCATAAGAAAGTATTTCCTGTACGCGGTAGTTATTGCGCAATTCGAAATGCTGGCCCAGGTAAGCAATGCCTGGCTCACCAGGAATCAATTGATAATTTGGGCCACGAACTTTTTTTTGCCCGAATATAATTTCTCCTGAATCCGGTTGTATCAGTCCGCCAATCATTTTCAACAACGTTGTTTTCCCGGAGCCTGTTTCCCCTGCAATGGCTATTTTTTGAAATGATTCCTGCGCAAACGAGATATTTTTTACGATGAAGATTTCATTTTCTTTTTTTGACACGCCAGATACTTCTAATAAAGCCATGCCCAAAAATAATTCATCCCGATTACAAAACAATTGACGTACGACGCAGGTTGAAAAACCGGTCATTTAACAGAACATCCCAAAAACAAAGTGACATACATGGAGACTCAGCATGAACGAAAGCATGTGCTGTATGCATACAAATTATTAAGACAGGCCGGACAGCCTGTCTTAATGGTTTATTAGAATTAAAAGTGATATTTATCTTACAACGCCTGCAATGCGCATTCTTTGTAGACAGCGGTCTCGGGCGCGTTACTCAACTTTAACTGCTCAAGTGTTGATACAAGAAATTTATTTTTTACAAAGAATTCGAGGATATAGGCGTATTGGCAATTCTCATAATAAGCTTCATAAATGTTCAGCTTCATATTTGGTATTTGCCTGAAAACACTAAGATCGGTGGTGGCGTCATTTAAAAAAGTAAAGACTTTATTTTCATTTGCATGAATATCGTTCACTCTTTCTTCCTGTATCATAAGATAACCGCCAGCCTGTTTGGCCCTTATTTCTGGTTCGGGTGTGCGGGATGACTTTTTTGCCCTCGTAAAAACAAATTTAAGTTCGCCGGGTCCGCAACGGTGTTGTGCAATATACCTGAATACACCATTTTTTTCTGACTGCTGAAGGGATACATCTAAATCACTGTTCACAGACCTGTTATATTGTTCCCACTGTGTAATGAACTGTTCTGTATTAAGTGTAGTTTCGAAGCTGACAAACTGCACTATTTTATCTTCTCCCATATCTGTAAGGTAAGCTTAATAAACCAGCTTCAGGCCATTTATTTGTACTACAACCAGCAGGCTTTAAAGTTCAAAATAAACAATTATTAAAAGAAGTGATATTAAGTGAACATTAAGTGCATAAACAAGTCGTTTAAGGCTGAAATACACCTGTTTAAAGAATATAAAAAACCGTACCTTTACAGTTACCACGGACAGACAGCATCTGTCATTAATTATCGACTCCACCTGCTGATTTTTGCGTAACAACTATTTTTAATTAAACCAGTATTGTATTATGTCAGAAACATGGAACAAAAAGGAAAGAGAAAAGAAAAAACAACAAAACAAAAAAGAAAAAGCTGAAAGAAAACAAGAGCGCCAGGAAAAAGCCAAAGATGGCAATAATCTTGAAAGTATGATGGCTTATCTCGATGAGAATGGTAATCTGTCATCCAAGCCGCCGGATCCAAGGAAGAAAATTACTATCAATGTAGAAGACATTGAAATTGGCGTGCCTAAACACGAACCAGTTAATCCCGAAGACCTGATTAGGAAAGGTATTGTTACTTTTTTCAATGATGGCAAGGGATATGGTTTCATCAAGGATTTGGAGACACAGGAAAGTATTTTTGTGCATATCAATTCCCTTACAGAACCTATTAAAGAAAACAATAAGGTGATTTTTGAAGTTGAGATGGGCCCTAAAGGTGCCAACGCAGTGAATGTAAAACTGGCCAAATAATATGGCCGGTTTTTTTAAAAAGCTTCGAGTAATTTTTTTACTACTCCGTCCATGGCTTTTTCATTAATCCATCTTACTACCATTACAAGCCCATGTTCGGGATCAACATAAATGAGGTTGGCGCCATTGCCAATATGCATAAAAGCTGATGCCGGTGCAGATGGCAGTAATTTTTTACCGGTATTCAGGAACCAGTTCATATACCCATAATCTGTTTTTGCCGGTGTAGGGGTTAGTGCCTGTTGTACCCATTTTTCGCTGATAAGTTGTTTCCCATTCCAATTTCCCCTGTGCATTGTTAGCAAGCCAAAGCGCGCCATATCCCAGGCGTTGATAAACATGCCGCCGCCCCAATGCCCGCCACCGCTTACACTTTGTACAGGCTGCCCGTCAAGTACAATCCATGCATTGCGGTAACCCGTCCATCGCCATGTATTGGAAGCCCCGATGGGGTCCATGATTACCTGTTTCAACACTTGTGGGAGTGGCCTTCTCCAAACACTGGTTGCAGCAAGTGCCAATACATTTACCCGCACATCATTGTATTCCCATACCGTACCTGGCACATTGCGCTGCCTGCCAATCCAGTTATTGGCATTACTGTCGGGCCTGTCTGCCCATTCCGGTTTGCCCCACAACGTTCCTTCCCAATCGCTTGTCTGGCGAAGCATATCATTCCAGGTTATCGAACGATTATGTTGTGTAGCAAAGAGATCTAACAGTTGCGGCTGACCGAGAAGATCAGCCGATCGGTTTACCGGCTGATTGTATAATTCAATGGGTGCCAAATACGCTGCAACGGTATCAGATATGCTTTTTATCAGGCCACTGTCAACCGCTGCGCCAATTACTGTACTTAAAAAACTTTTAGTAACGCTGTGTGTCATATCGCAACGCGATGGCTCACCCCAGCTGGCAACAATATATCCTTTATAAATAATAACGCCGGTGGGCGCACCACGTTCAGCAAAGGGCCCGGTAGCGTCACCAAAAGGTTCTTTGCCAAATGTGCGGTAGTGATTTATTTCCATGTTACGCGGTGCTTTCGTTTCACCCGCAATGGCAGCAGCAATAGCAGCATCAATTGCATCCTGTTTTAGATGCATTTCAACAGGTGTCTTTTGCTGCCAGTTACTAAACGGCGGAAAATAATCTGCAGTCTTCAAAGGCTTTCCTTTTTGCGCAAAGGATGCAACAGATAATAAAAGCAGGCTATAAAAAAAGTAATTTTTCATGCAGCAACACTTTTTATAATATGATAGTGGTAAATCTAAGAACAATGCTGACGTTTTTAAAAATGAACCTGGTATAGTGGAAGCACTGTCTTACACACCGGGCTTGTTCGTTCCGCCTGGTGGCGGAATGCGCCGCAAGTTTTCTTTCTTTTTGGGCAGCTTTGCCTTTTCTTCCCTTTCTTTTAATCCTGCAAGGTTAAAAAAATATTCATATTTGTTTTTAGCCCGGTATACATCTCCAAAATAACTTAGTCTCCTCCCATTATCACTATCATCATACTCTGTTGAAAAGGTAAACAGGAGGTAAATGGAAACGGTTGAATAAACCAGCAGGAAAGTCAGTCCAAAACCACTGTGAAAATAATGAAAAACCGCCCAGGCAATACTTTCGGCAAGCAGGCGGGTAAACAATATATTAAACGGAAATCCGAAAATAAAACTATTGAAAAAACCATCCAGCCCGCTTACTATTTTGCGGTACGGTGCCGCAGGGAGAAATACAATGCCGGTAGTGCCCGAAGTATAGTCTTTTGTGCTCAACACAACATACATGCCTGCCCATACAATACCTGTTACGATTAAATAATAAAATTCATTTTTCACCGGCGGCAATATAATGTGCAGCCAGGTTGCCAATGTAGTGACAACAATTCCACTGAAAAAAGCTGCTATGCTTATAATAACAGGCCAGGCACATGTCATCACCCAAAACAGGGTGTTTTTATAAAAAGGAAATTCTTTTTGAATCGTTCTTTCTATTTCAGAGAGCTGATTTCGCCATACCGTTTCATCTGAACGGTCAGGAACGGGAAAACCTTTGACATCTGCCAGCTGCGCGATAGATACTGGCAATTGATCTTTTGTGGGCATATTTGCACCCGGAAGAATAATGGGTACGATCTTTTTTTTATACTTGAATGAATTTTCAATTTCGAGTAATACAAAATCTTTTGGATTGGATAATTTTTGCCTGCCGGTAGCATCCTGCACAGTCAGCCAGTTTTTTCCAATCATTACCAATACCAAATCAGCAGATTGAACAGACCGTTCAATCCACTGCAAAAAATTGTCTCCCGGTAACAGGCTGTTATCATCAAGCATGGTAAAGCCTGTTCCAAACGCAAGCGAAAGTTGCCGGTGAATATGATATACTTCCTCCTGTGCATCACTGTGCCGGTAACTTATAAAAATTCTTATTCCTGCCATATTCTGTATCGGTTGCCTAAAAAAATGAAGTGCTGTCAACAGCGCAATTTGCCGGCCTCAGCATTCAGGTTCCCTAAGTTAAATATTCCTGTCATGATAAAAATGACCCTGCTTCCAATAATCCTGCGGCGCGCTTAATATAGGGTAAATTTGACGCACAGACTGCTTAACAATCCGTATTGTTTCACCAGGAAATGATTATATGGGTTACAATCCGCGGCGAACTCCTTCTGCATTCTTTTCGAGCCAGGCTTGTTTTATTTTTTTTTCTATTCCCGATTTGAAATTCCGATCATTGGTAACCAATGCATGAATCTTTTTACCCAACACGCTTTCATCAAACGCTGCATTTTTCGCCCTTGGCTTCGCAGGGAATAATTTTTCATAATTACGATCACCCCGGCCGTTGCCTGCAAAACTGGAAGAAAACAGGGATAGTAAAATATAATTCGCAAAAACATACGCAACCAGGAAATAAAGTTCAAAACTGATGTGCACGTATTTAAATGCGATGAATGCAACGGCATCCGCCATTAGCCACGCAAAGAAAATATTTAGCGGGAACCCCAGGAAAACAGCGCACAACAAATCCTGTCCGCCATAAAATATAAATTTAAGCGGCTCAAACGGAATAAAAAAAATACCTGTTTGACCAGCAGTATAATCTGTTGCAGTTTTAAGTGCGTACATGCCTGTCCAAACGATGCCAGTAGCCAGGTAGTAAAAGCCCGCGTGCCTGACCGGTGGCAGGATGATACCGAACTTGCCTCCAATTTTACTGATTACCATACTACAGAAAAAAGTAATGATGCTGATGACAACAGGCCAGGCAAATACCAGCAACCAAAACAATTTGTCTGTGTAAAAGCGAAAGGCTTTTTCAATCGAATTAATAACCTGCGCTAATACCCCTCCCCAATCTGTTTCGGCCGATGTTGGCGGAATAACAGCCGCATTGATATATACCAGGTCCTTTATTATATCCGGCAGATCTTCTGCTGCGGGAATAGCTCCGCCAGGAAGTATGCAGGGAATTATTCTCTTTTTGTATTTAAATGCACACGCAATTTCCAATAATACCGCATCTGCGGGATTGAATAATTTACTATTTCCCCCTGCATCGGTTAGTGTTGACCAATTTTCGCCGATCATTAGCAATACCACATCACAGGATTGGATTGTTTTCTCAATCCATTGCCCGATGTTTGCTTGCGCCGGCATACCCAGGTTATCGCTTACGATGGCTGTGTCACCAAAAAAATTATTAAGCTTTTGCAGAATGGCGTAAACATCGTCGAGCGAATCATGGTGACGGTAGCTCATAAAAATCCGGATTGCCGGCATACAGAATTATTATTAGCATGCAAAAATGCAGTTTTTACTGCGCCCCGCACAAATGTGGTTACGTTAAAAGATACAGTTTGTAAGAATATAAGCAAGTTAGGGTAATCAATGATTGCCACAAATTACAAAAGCCTGGTAAAAATCGCGCATCTCTTTCACTTCCGTGCTTTTACTTGATTTTGTAAAAATAGTATCAGTCGCGCGTTTTTAAAATGATTGCTTTTTTGATAATTAATAATTGTTAGACAGGCCCCTGAATCAAAACTATATTAAATTGCAACGTTTAGTATTTCATTCGATCAACCACATACATACACAGAATATGAAGCATATCCCGATAATTAAAAATTACACCCCGCTTGTTCTTTTAACGGGATGTCTATTGCTGCTTGGTTCATTTATCCATGCGGGCAACCACACACCTGTTCGTACAATAAAAAAAGAAAAACCCAATATCGTAAACATTGTAAATTTCATTCGTTTGTTAGAACCAAGAGATCCTGCTATTACGGAAGATGTTTTGTACCAAACAGTGGTGAAGCAGGTAGAGATGATGAAAAAGTATAAACTCGGCGGTACTTTTCTATTGCAATATGATGCGTTGATGGATGCCCGTTATCAGAAATTATTAAAAGAACTTCCGGCCAAATCTTTTGAAATCGGCGCCTGGTGGGAACTGCCACAACCATTAATAGAAAATGCCGGATTGAAATGGCGTGGCCGTTATCCCTGGGACTGGCGCGCAGACGTTGGGTTCTCAACCGGCTATACACCTGGGGAGCGTGAGAAAATAGCAGATGTGTACATGCGTGATTTTAAAAAAATATTTGGTTATTATCCCAAATCAGTCGGTTCCTGGTTTATTGATGCACATACATTAAACTACCTGTATGAAAAATATAAAATTGTTGCGTCCAGCAATTGCAAAGATCAGCTGGGTACAGATGGCTATACCTTGTGGGGTGGTTATTGGAACCAGGCGTACTATCCCAGCAAAATAAATGCTTACATGCCTGCGCAGAATGAAAAGAACCAGATACCAGTACCTATTTTCAGAATGCTGGGAAGTGATCCCGTAAGACAGTATGATGATAATGGAAATGGCTCCAATGGGCAAGGTGTGATAACCCTTGAACCGGTATATAAATTTGGTGGCGGCGATTCTGCCTGGGTACACTGGTTTTTCAAAGAATTGACAGGAGGAAAATCGATGGAATTTGGTTATACACAGGCTGGCCAGGAAAATTCATTTACGTGGGATGCCATGTCTAAAGGATTTACTATACAATTACCACTGATTGCGCGCTTGCGCGATGAAAAAAAGATACGGGTTGAAACGTTGGCAGCATCGGGCAAATGGTTTCACGATCATTATAAAATTACGCCCGCCACTTCTATGACAGTCGAACATGATCTCAATGGAAGCAACCGGAAAACGGTTTGGTTCAACAGCCGGTTTTACAGAATGAATTTATTGTGGGAAAATGGCAACCTCCGTTTCCGCGACATTCATTTATTTAATGAGCATTTCCCTTCGGTCTACACAAACAATAAAGCAACTTCAAACGAATGTTCTTTTTTCACCCTTCCATTTGTTGATGGCTACCGGTGGAGCGCACCCGGGAAAATTGCAGGCCTCCGTTTTAAAGCAATGATAGATGAAAAAGAAATGATGCTGGAAGGCGAAGATCCAACGTTTGACGATGCTGTTCCTGGTAAGCTGCATATATCCTGGCCATTGAAATCTTTTGCCGGAACACTTACAATGGATATTGATGAAAAACAAATAAAGATGAACATCACCGGTACAAAATCAGTCAACTGGTTTCTTGATATGTCTGTTGGAGCCAATGCTGAGCTACCCTTTAAAAAAATAGAGGCAAACAAAATTGATTGCCAGTTTGAAGAGATGAATTACCTGGTGACTGCAACAACCGGCTCCTTTTCTGAACCAGGCGATGGTACAACGTTCAGGATTACGCCTAAAAACAACACGGTGATATTAAATTTGGGAGGAACAATTCCATCAAAATAAAAAATATTTTCCTTAAGAATATTGGGGAATTTTCAATTGGTTGGACGGATAATTATTGCCTGGCCGCCTTTTGCTTTGATATCAATGGGAAAAATATCTCCTTTTTTAACAGCAACTATTCTTTTGCGGATGCTGCCCTGCCCATCGTCTTCGTAAACGGTTGCAGTATATTTTTTTCCGGCACGTAAGAAGTTAAACGCTAAATTTTCTTTCCAATCATCAAAACCAGCTGCATTGCCCATGTACCAGGTTGTTCCATTGCGGCGCGCAACGCTAATACGTTTACCAACTTCACCTGCTAAATAATGTGATTCATTCCAAACAGTTGGAACTTTGGTAAAGAATTCTATTTCACCTTCATTGGTATATTCTTTCGGTTTGCCGTACCAGAAGATCGATTGCAGCGGACTAAAATATACAACTGTTAAAGCAAGTTGCTGCCCCATGCTTACTTTTATGTTCTTACTGTAATTATTGCTGGTATTTGGATAACAAAAAGTAAAGTCTGCGGGGCCTGCCAAAAAACGTGTAAATGGCAATACCGTGGTATGAAAAGCATCCGGGCTGTTTTCATCTCCGCGTATTCCTTCCTGTGTCAGCAAGGCAGGATATAACCTGCTCAAACCCGTTGGTTTGTAATTATCGTGTATATCAAGAATAAATCCGAAATTATTTACTTTTTTAATCGCCATCGCCAGCCAGCTGATCCCTTTTTGTGTTACCCCATCAACAAAACCAAATTTTAAACCACGCACGCCCCATTTTTTATATAGTGGAAGAATGGTATCCAGCATTGTGCGGAGCCCGGCATAATTTACATACAGAATTACACCAATACCTTTTTCTTTTCCATATTGAATGACGTGCGGCATATCTATTTCGGAAATTACCCGGGTGGGGTTAGAGGTAGATCGAAATTCAGCACCGTACCAGCCCGCATCAAACATGATATATTGAAAATGGTGGTTTGCTGCAAAGTCAATGCAATCCAAACCGCTTTGCGTATTCAATTGAGATCTTATTAATTTTCCCGGCTTAATCCATGCAGGAATTTCTTTTGCTGCCGGTGCGGCAAGCCTTAAAAAAAGATTGCTGAACGAATGGAGACCAATCGCTGTTTCCGACACACTTATCGTACGCCACGGCGATTTAAAACCGTTGCTGATTTTTACCACTGTATCCCTGATAAATGCCGGTACCAGGCTATGCAGGGCAGACCCTCTTTTTAATTCAGCCTTTGTATAATTCTCATTATCTGCTTCACCTATGCTGACAAATAATTTTGCATTCGTAAGTGTGGCCGGGAAATCGCAGGAATTATTAAACGTATCAATTGCAACCGGCGTAAATACTGACTCCTGGTTATACTGATAAATAGTATAGGGCATGGAGAAATTAAATACCGTATTTTCTTTGCTGATACTATTGATGGATGATTTCAATTGAGGTATATCGTACCGAAAAGCAACACTGCCATCAAATACGCGGGCAATAATACTAAATGATACGCCAGACGAGATGCAGGATAAAATGATTTGATTATAATTGTTGACAATAATATCATCTTCTCCCAACCGCCATGCAAATTTTTCGCGATGACTTGCCTGCTTCTGTATTTTCACCGTTAGCTTTTCGCCCACACGAATACCATTCAATACAAAGCCCAGTGCAGACCAGGTGATTACTTCCTGCCCTTTGAACATTACCCGGTACATTATTTTATCCGCATTATCTGTTCCGGCTTCAAAACTTGTTAGCTTATCAGGTGAATAAATTTTGCAGACAGTCGCCACCTGCGCGTCAATTGTTGCAGAAAAAAATATAAAAATGATTAAACAGATAAATCCAGTTTTATTCATTGAAATCAATTTAAGCTTCAAAATCGGAGAATCGAAATCACTTCATAATTTGATTAAACTCTAACCGTTCTCCATCTGGCCCCAGGATATTAAAATACTTGCATCCTTTGTCCCAGAAAGAAAGAAATACGGGTGCTTCCTCAACCATTTGAAAAGATGCATCTTTTAAAACTGTAAACACCGCGTCAATGTCATCTACATCAAATGCTATGTGATCGATATGACCATCTTTCCTGTTTTTTATTTCATTCAACTTGTCACCTGGCAATTGATACAATTCAATAATAGCGGTGTTATTTTTCATCATCATGCAAATGCCTTCTTCACCATCCATTGTAAATGCCGACTGCATTACATTATAGAACCCCAGACGCGAATAAAAAGCTTCTGAAATATTGATATTGGTTACGGGAATACCAACGTGCTGCAAATGGTTGATAGCAATAACAATTTTGTCTTTCATAATGGTTTTATTTATGACTATGCAATATAAGTTTTAACGACTTGCTAATTAATAAAAATTCAATTCTGTGTAACAAAAAAAATCCCGCATCAATCAAATAGATGATTGTTGCAGGATAGATTAATAGTAATAGATTTTTATTGCAATATTAACCTCGTGGTATGGGTTGCCTGGCTGTCAGAATTATCATTATCCTAAAATAAACGCCGGCCGTTATGGAAGCAGTTCGCGCAATTGTTTTTGTTTCTTAGCTGCTACAATTTGCAAGAACAGGCATCATTTAAACCGCGCAGGAAAGCGGGGATATACCGGCGGAAAAGAAAATATAACTACAAACCCGAGTAATAATCATATCCCTGTTCTGCCCAGTAATCGCGGGGGCGCTGATCGCTGAAATTAATCGTTCCAATTCTTTTTAAATTTTTAATCCCATATTTAACCGGTATAATAAGCCGCAGTGGCTGGCCATGTTCTGGTGGTAACGGTTTGGCATTAACTTCATACGCCAGGATAGTTTGCGGATGCATGGCACCCGGCATTTCAACACCAACATAGTAACCTTTATCCGGCGTTTCAAAACCTGCATACTTAAGCGACGACTCCTGTTCCAAATGATAATGTTTAATAAAATCACTGAACTTTACGCCACCCCAGTAAGATATCTGATCCCAGCCTTCTACACATTTAAAATCGAACACAATTTCTGTTTTAGGCAACTTCATCAGTTCATCAATGGTAATTTTTAATTGTGTTCCATCCTTTTTATTTACGTTTAGCGTCCACGTATCGGGGTCAAAATTATCATCATCGATCCCTATATCGCTGTTTACCCTAACTTCTTTGGCCGCCATTGATTTTGGATACGTTTTTACCAAATGATCATTGCTGAATGTATTTTTAAAAATGATTTCATTTTGTTCGAGCGCCCTTCTCAATGTTTTTTTAGCCCCGGCTGTTATCCCGGGTTTTTCGAGCGGTGACTTATACAGCCATTTCCACGCGCCAAACACCAGCGCGTTAAATCCAATAAAACCTGTGAAGGAAATAAAGTTGCGGCGGTTTATTTGCTTTTGAGTGACCAGCTGAATATCCGTGTTGTTCTTAAACGGATTCTTTATCAGCCGGACCCGGGACAATAATATTTTTATCTTCTTGTACATTTTCATATCCTGAAATAACTGATCTGAAATTTGACCAACCGGCCACTATAACCTGAACAATATGAATAAGAAAAAACAACACGTATCCAATGGTTAAAATAAAATGTTCAATCCTGGCCGCATGATATCCGCCGCAAATCCACGTCATCCAATAAAATTGAACCGGCTTATAAATAGCCAGCCCCGTAACTAAAGAACCGAAGCCCATTACAATGATAGTGGTGTACGCAATACGCTGTGCGGCATTATACTTATTTTGCGGGGGCAGCATTTTCCGGATGTGCAGATCGTGCAGCACCACTAACCATGCCTCTTTAAATGAATGACGGTTGGGGAGCAATTGCCTCCATTCCCCGGAAACAATCGTATAAAGAACATACAACACCCCATTTATTGTAAAGAACCACATCATAAAAAAATGAAAAGACATACCTTCTGCCAGGCGCGAAGGAATATTAAAAAAATTGTAAAAGGAATCAGGAAAAAACCGAATAAAAGTATGACCAAATAAAGTGAATGAGTATTCATCATTTGCCCAATAAATCAGCATCCCGCTCCATATCATCACGGTCAGCACAGGAAAATTAATCCAATGCGCCCAGCGGATAGCCAACGGATGCTTTTCTTTAATGGTCCTTGTCTTCATATTTGCTTTATTGCCATTACTAATATATGAAAATTTTGTGTGCCCTTCCGGCATATTAAGCGTCAAACAAAATCCTGCCATGTATTTCATGGCTGCGCTGTATTACTAACAAATATAGCCACGGTTAACAAAATAAATGGTCGCGCAGGTGACAACCCCCTTTATTTTATTACTTATATTCGAAGCTGCCCGACTTTTAGATTTTTAATCGTGCTTCATTATAATAATATTGCACTATTCTATTAACTATACTAACAATGAAAAAAGTAATTCTTGTAACCGGTGCCTCTTCGGGCTTAGGCCTGGCTACTGCAAATGCGCTGGCCGCGCAGGGCCATACTGTGTACGGAACCAGCCGCGACAATAACCGTTTGAAAGGGGTTTCATTTAATCCTTTACAGATGGATGTTACCGAAGATGTTTCGGTAAATGACGGAATTGGAAAGGTTATTAAAGCGGAAGGAAAAATTGATGTACTGGTAAATAACGCTGGCAATGGAATTACCGGCCCGCTATATGCGATGCCGGTGGATGCCGCCAAAAAGCAATTTGAAGTTAATTTTTTTGGCGTTGTACGTGTAAGCAGCGCAGTGCTGCCGGGCATGATAGAAAATAAACAGGGTTTGGTAATCAATATTGGATCACTCGCTGGCTTGTTTGGCTTGCCGTACCAGGGACTGTACAGCGCCTCAAAATTTGCGATTGAAGGCTACTCGCAAAGTTTACGGATGGAATTGCAAAATACAGGCGTTCGGGTGACGGTCATTAACCCGGGTGATTTTAAAACAGATTTCACCGGCAGCCGTGAAAAATTGCCCTTTCCACTGGCAAATGCTCAGTTAAAGAAAGAATTTGAAGCGGCGGTTGCATCTATGGAAAAAGACGAAAACATTGGTGCCGACCCAGGTAAACTGGCCGCACAGATATGCAAAATTGTAGGCAAATCAAAACCCGCGCATCGTTATTTGGTTGGCGCTTTCGGTCAAACAATTGTACCAACACTTAAATCAATTTTACCAGGTGCTGTCTTTGTAAAGCTAATGAACGATCATTATGGAATAAAATAAGCTGGTATTGGATAATCTCAAACATTTACTCATCCTGTTAACCTAACTTAGATTGAACGTTATCGCTTCTCTGAATCTAATTGGTTACTGATATGAACCGCCTGAACCTTACCATGAAGAAATGCAGTTATTCCTGCAATAACAAAAGTGCACCCGGTATATTGGTACCGGTCATCTGCTGCCTGTTCTTCTTTTCCACAAAATTGATAGCGCAAAGTCCCGGAGGTGTTTCAGCGCATTTAAAATTGTGGCTCAAAGCAGATGCCGGAACAAGCACGCAAACAGCCAACGCGGCCATTACTACCTGGACAGATTTTAATGGTCTTGTTTTAAATACAACCGCACCTCCATCGTATGTTCTGAATGCAGCTAATTATAACCCGGCTGTATTTTATGACCAGGCTTCTTACCATTCATTGCCGGCTGCAATACCCTTTTTAAATTCTACCGTATTTGTAGCAGGTGAACTGCTTGCTAATTCTTCCGGAGATGGGTATCATGATGCATGGACGACCAATGATGAAGCTGATTTTCCATTAAGAATAAAAAGTGGCCAGCTCGGGCATTATGGCAACGGTGAACAATTTGTTATTTACAACTGGAACCGCAATGAAATTTCCTTTGCCAGGGAACATATATTCAGCAATAAAGATGTTGTTATTTCAAAACAAGGATCCCCGGAAACAACACTTACCAATGCGGCCATTGGAACTGGTGGATATTATTATGTAGGAAAAGACGCCCATCTTCCTGAAGGATTTGGAAATATTGCTGAAACATTTGTGTACGATATTCCTTTACTGGTTCCTGCCGATATTCAAAAAATTGAATCATACACTGCCCTTAAATATGGATTAACGCTTGATAATAACGCAGGCAATTATGTTTTATCTGATGGAACGGTTGCCTGGGATGCAAGTACTTACCACCACGATGTAATTGGCCTTGTTCGTGACAACGCTTCCGCATTACTGCAAAAACAATCACACACCCAAGATGACTCTTTACGAATATTTGTAAGTAGTCTTGCGGGAACAAACCAGGCTAATACGGGTGCCATTACGAACAATTTGTCATCCGTCATCATCAGTCATGATGGTGGACTGTTACAAGGCGATTTCACGGCCTCCAAACCCGCAGGTATTTTTAACAGGCTGGGCAGAACCTGGAAAATAACCAATACTAATTTTATTGATAATTTTTCTATAGAAATAAAATGGGATAGTGTGGGATCTTTCGACATTGCAGATATACGGTTGCTGGTATCCGGTAGTCCTGACCTTTC
>JBDUAY010000316.1:0-6914 GCA_040004415.1 Bacteroidota bacterium
GCGGTTGTACCAGAAAATCCGGCAGGTGCCTGTATGAGCTGGCCATTGGCAGCCGCAAATTTTACAACCGGGTTAAAATTGATATTGTCCACGCCATTATTCCTTAAAATTGGCAATGCGCCCGGAGAACTCTGTTGCAAATTATCGCCGTTTATATCACTATTTGTCCAAAGACCTACCGGAGTACTGTCATTGTTTTCTGCGATGCTGTTTGCTTTAGCCCATAGCGTCACATTTTTGTAGGCAAATCCCGGCATTGGCGGAGATTTAAACTTAACCAGCGAGATTTCATCGAGTGCAAAATCGTTCCAGCGATAATCAAGGGTATTATCAACAACACCAATATCTGCGAAATTATTAGGCGCATTTCCAGAATTCCATAAATACGTATATTTTTTCCAGCTGGTGGTACCGATGCCCTGAGCCTTAACACCACCTGCAGGAGTAATAGTGGTGCCATTTATAACTACAGAAAGAGATGCAGGGGGCAATCCGGCATGGCCGTCATAAAAATTCTGTTGGTTTGCCATTGAAAAACTCAGCTGATAGTCTGTAAAAGTCTGCACGTTTACAGTGTTATGCCAAACCTGGTCATTAACGTTGTATGTACAGCCAGCCAGGTTAGTAGTGCTATTGAACATAAACCTTCCAGCCTGGTTACCGGCACCATCTTGTGTGAAGCTTTCGGATGCATTTGTAAAAACGCCGTTTTGACAAGGATAATTTCCAATTTGATAAGAAGAGTTGCCACCAGACCCATCACCCACTCTTGCAATATAAGATACCGGCCCGTCAAAATGTTCTACATAGGCTGTATCAGTCGAACATTTAGTTGTACTGATAACAATTGGATTTGGCGTCCAGTCAGACCATTGGCCACTGGCGGTGCGTTTAAAATGTACACGGTAAGTACCGGGCGCCGTTGCGGTGTAGGAATAAGTGGTACCCACCGTTGCATTGTCTTTTTGCCATTCATAAGCAGCAAATCCGGGCGTAATCTCCATTTTAGCGCTAATGGATGAACCTTCACAAAACTGGTTCTTTTGAAAATAAAGGAGTGGTTGCGCTTTATGTGCGGTGTTCCAGTAATTACTCAATATATGAGCGCCGTGAATGTCTGTTTTAGCCCATTGTATAGACCACATCACGTGGCCCTGTATTGGATAATAATCCAGGTACATATTGCCGCCCGGGTTTGTAAAGCTATTGCGAAAAGAAATTATGTCACTTGGAGTTGGATTAGGAGTGTTTGGAGCGCCGTCGACTCCCCCTGCTCCAAGCCATACTGGCAACTGAAAAAATGCTGAAACGATGCCAACCTGGCTTGAAATATTTTCAGGGCAGGAGGCAACTATTGATGCAATACGTGCAGGAAAACTTTCAGCATATCTGAAACAGCCAATACCCCCTGCAGAAAGACCCATTACAGTAACCCGATCAGCATCAAGTCCATTATATTTTGTCAATGTATCCAAAATATTATTGACAGGAGGAATTGTATGGGTACCATCCCATTCTGATGATCCTACAGTTAATTGCGGAAACAACAAAAACCCGTTCCATTCATTGTTGTTCATGCGTTGCTCAAAAAGTTGTGCACCCCAATAAAGCTGATCCTGGTTTTCCCTGTTAATAGTGCCCCCGGCAGGAGTTGCATTGTGCGCTTTAGCTAAGCTGGCGGCTTCGCCTGCGCCATGTAAAAACAGTACCATGGGATATTTCTTGGCCGGATCGTAATTATTTGGAAAGCGCAACCGAAAAGCTGTGCTGTTCCATATATAACATTTATATGTACTTTGGTCAAAGCCATAGCTACCGATAGTATCGGATCTATTAATATAATTCTGTGATGGATCATGCACCCATTTTGCCATGGTGTTGGCTACAGGAATAGCTGGATTGGTAGGATCTGTGCCGATGAGTTTCGAAGGATCGTATTTATAACACGGATCCATTGGCGTCATCACATTCTGAGCCATTGAGGTGCCTGCGATAGACAGGACTGCTAACATTAAGAGTAAACGCTGGTACATAGACGATTTGTTTCTTTTCTTTTAAATAATTACAGGGGTAACAGGGTGAAGGTCATCCGGAGGATTGGAATTGAATTAAAAAGAAACCAGCTTTTAGAGGATATTAAACAAAGTATAAAAACGGCTTTGTTTGAAGGTCATTCAGGGTATAGTCTTATCTCTCGCAAGCAAGACATTCTGAATATTGGGATAGTAAAGCTATAAATAAAATTGAAAGAACAAAAGTCTTTATCAACAATTTTACAACCATTAAACGAAAAATTAATGCAAACGGTTGGGTGCTACAGAACAAAGTGTCATAAAAAAAGTATCAACACAAAAAATAACGGCAGGCAATCAGGGAAAAATGCAGGGATATTGAACAGCAGGTGCTCCAGGCGGTTGCAATATAAAAAAAATCATTGATTCAGGCATTTTTCTTTTCGTTAATTTGTCAATCTAAAGCTTGTTTATATGCCCCTCAGTAAAATCGCTGGTATTGGAATGTATATTCCCCAAAATATTTATACTAATAACGATCTTACCCGGTATATGGAAACCAGCGATGAATGGATCCAGGAACGGACCGGCATCAAAGAACGCCACTATGCTGACAGGACCGGGGAAACGACTACCACCATGGGCGTAGCCGCTGCTGGCGTTGCCATTGAACGGGCAGGTATTACTCCGCAGGATATCGATTTTATTGTATTTGCAACCTTAAGCCCCGATTATTATTTCCCCGGCTGTGGTGTACTGGTGCAGCGCGCTATGAAAATGAAGGAGATAGGGGCGCTCGATGTTCGTAACCAGTGCAGCGGCTTTGTATATGCGTTAAGCGTTGCAGATCAATTTATCAAAACGGGCATGTATAAAAACATACTGGTTATTGGCAGCGAAAAACATTCTTTTGGGCTAGACTTCAGCACCCGCGGAAGAAATGTGTCTGTTATTTTTGGAGACGGCGCCGGCGCTGTTGTTTTGCAGCCAACCGAAAATAAAAACCAGGGAATTTTGAGCACCCATTTGCACAGCGACGGAGAAAGCGCTGAAATGCTGGCAATGTATAACCCGGGTACGCATGCCAATCACTGGACAGACAAAAAACTAGCAGATTTTAATGATGCTGAACTGGCAGATATGTTTATGAGCCACAACATGGTTGAAAAAGAACAGAATTTTCCCAATATGGATGGCCCGGCAGTATTTAAAAAAGCCGTAGTTAAATTTCCGGAAGTAATTATGGAAGCGCTTGCAGCCAACGGGCTTCAACCGTCAGATATCAATATGCTCATACCGCACCAGGCAAATCTGCGCATCAGCCAGTTTGTGCAACAAAAACTAGGGCTGCGGGATGACCAGGTACATAACAATATACAAAAATATGGCAACACAACAGCCGCTTCTGTACCCATAGCCTTATGTGAAGCCTGGGAAGAACGAAAAATCAAAGACGGGGATTTAGTTTGCCTCGCCGCTTTTGGGAGCGGTTTTACCTGGGCCAGTGCGTTATTGAGATGGTGAGTGGCAAATTAACAAAGAAAGTTTAGAAAAATGATGTAATCTGTAATGGAAAACATTAGGTACCGGCACATTAAACATCAGACATTTCCTTTGGCTATGGCAAGAAAATTCATCTTTTTAATAAATCCTGTCTCCGGTACGGCTTCTAAAAAACTACTCCCTGATCTCATTGCTGCGGCCGCTAAAAAACATGGCGCCCATTATGAAATACTACCCACAGTTGCCAGTGGTGACTACCACTTCGTAAAACAAAAAATAAAAGAAGAACAGTATACGGATGTAATAATATGCGGGGGCGATGGTTCCGTAAATGCTGTAGTTCAGGACTTACGGGACACACAGGTAAACTTCGGCATTGTACCGCAGGGTTCAGGAAACGGCCTTGCTTTAAGCGCTAAAATTTCCAAACAACCTGCCAAAGCGCTGGAACTTGTTTTTACAGGTAATCCAGCGTATGTTGATGGCTTTATGATCAATCATTCTTTTGCGTGCATGCTTTGCGGGCTTGGCTTTGACGCCCAGGTGGCCCACGATTTTGCCAAACAAAAAAAACGCGGATTGTTTACATATGCACGCCAATCGATAAAAAATTTCTTCTACGCAAAGCCATATTTGTTTGAAGTTGATCTGGGTGAAACAAATTTTACCACGGAAGCATATTTTATAAGCATTGCCAACAGCAACCAGTTTGGCAACCAGGTTACCATTGCGCCGCAGGCCAGTTTGTGCGATGGATTGCTGGATATTGTGGTGGTAAGAAAAATGAACAAAGCGCAATTGCCGATTTCCTTGCTGGACCAGATTGCGGGCCGCAACCCGGTGGCCAATCCAAAAGCTTTAAAAAAATCTGGTATCATTTATTTGCAGGCGGATAAATTCACTATAAAAAATAAAGGATCCGCCCCGTTGCATGTAGATGGAGAACCAAGAGATACCGCAAAGCAATTTACCATACGCGTTATACATAAATGTTTTAAGCTAATTCAGGATAATGTGTAAAAGTGGTAATGTGAAAATGTGGAATTGAACAGCCTGCTAAAGACTGGCAGTTCAGATGGCGCAACCTGGAATACGCCAACCAGGGATTCCAAAATCACAAATCAGGCATTTCCGTTACGGTTTTTTGCGCATTGACGCACTATCTTTATTTTCCTGGAATGATGAGAATACTGAGAAGCTTTTTGTATTGTTATCATTATCCAGCGCTTCAATAATATTTATTTTTTCTCTTTGGGTAAGATGAAAATTTAGCGCTGCTTTTGCATCCGCCGTTCTTGCTTCATATTGAAATGGAATTCTGTATAGTTTATTATCCATCACCTGGCTGGTAAGTCCAAATGTATTGTCCTGGTTGTATTCCTGCATTTTATACCAGTTGTATTGCAACAGCAGCATGGGTTTTGTAACCAGTTCAGAAATATCGGCCGATTCAAAGGGGTCATCCCATCCACCCGTTTTTCTGTCGCGGATCTGCAGCACAATTACACCAGCCGTATTTTGTTTCAGCCAGTCTTTAAATACATCAGCAAAGCGCAAAGCTGTTTCGGGCCCGTAATTATCGCGCAGTCCCGCATCCATCACATCAATCACAGGTGTTGACGGCAGCCAAACATTTGGCAGCACATACGGAAAAGTTGCATTCATACGCAACGCAGTAAGCAAGCGCATATTCATTGGATCCTGCCTGGAAAACAAAGCCGCAAAATCAACTTCATCGGGATCAGGCGCTGCAATGCGGGCGCTATCGTAATGCGGCATCATTAAAAAACTTACTGGCTGTGTGCTGATAACCATTTTTCTTCCATCACGGGTAATCACCGCATTAAACATCATCAACGGCGTTTTGGCACTGTGCTCATCTTTTGCAATATCTTTTAGTTGGCGGTTCAGCAGATCGCGTGTGTTTTCGCGCAACTTTTCTTCAAAAGCATAACCGCGGTCCTTAATATAATAGTAATCGCCAATCTTAAATTTTTGCGCGGGTGCAGCCAAATCCCTGGCTACAAAAGAGGAGAAGGTAGGGTTTAATAAATCTTTTGAAATATCATCCACATACTTGTTGCTGTAGAGATACAAATTTTTTCCTTCGGATCTTTCTCTCGCCAGCTCGCGGTAATAAGCCGCGCCCAGCATACCACCAGACGCGCCGGTTATTAAAAATGTTTTATCCATTAATTTACCACCGCACAGGCTATCTAACCGTTGTAATACGCTTAAAGTAAAAGTAGCACTCCGGGTTCCACCGCCGCTTACGTTAATGATAAATAGAAAAGGTTTTTCTTCTTTTTGTTTTTTCTTCCAGTTTTCCAGCACCTGTATCATTTGCTGTTTATCGTGTTCTACACGTTGTGGCGTACAGAGTGCCTTCAGGCCTTCCCGGCTGTAATCTGCCCGGTTGATATTTTTAGAATAATTTAATCCGTAGGCTTTGTTTGTTGGGTCGATGACTTCATACACATATAAGACATTCAGCACAAGAATCAGCAATACAAAAAAAGGTACGCTCCAGCTTTGCAGGAAATATGAAAAAGCGCCTGCCACAGAAACCAATATTGCAAAAAACAAGGTAATGCTGGCGGCTGCTGGTAATTGAAAAATATGATGATCAAGAAAAAAGCCAACGGTGATTAAAAAAATGAAAGCGATAAAAACAGATAACATCGCTGCAAAATTGTGGCGGCTGAAAACAGCGTCTATGAATAATGAACTATAGTGTGCTACATCGCGCACCGGTCTGCTGGTAAAAGGCGAATTTAAATAGGAAGTAACTTTTATTAACCGGCTTCCACCGCTGGTTAACGCTATTTGCGGTTGAAAAACGGTTTTAAATTCAGATGATTTACTGATTACGTTTACCATGCGTTGCGTAATGCTGCGGTCCGCACGGAAAAAATACAGGAACGAAATGGTGATGATAAGTATGAAACCAAGCAGGAACCCACTCATCAGAACAAATATCTGCCAGTTGCTGTTCAACTCACGGTATTTATTAAAGTAGACGGCTTCTCCAAAATAAAAAAACAGGAAAATAAGCGGAATAAGGCTGTTGTTGATGCAATACTTTACAAATGGCTTGGTGGTAGTAGCCAAAAATTTAAAATGACGGCAGAATAAAATAAAGGTGGTAATGTTCCAGCTCATCATAAATACACCGGCAGACATACCCACGATTCCGGCACTGAGCGCATTTACGTTGCCCAGATACTCGGGCGCCAGGTAAAGCGAATTAACTCCATACGCTTTCATAAAACTACCACCAACAGCGCTAAACAACACAAACCAAAAAACCAGCAATATCTGAAACTTTTTAAAATGAAGCAATAGTAACTGAACAGGAAAAGAATAAAATATGGCCCGTACAGATTGCTTCATATTTAG
>JBDUAY010000317.1:0-6911 GCA_040004415.1 Bacteroidota bacterium
GAAATTTATACAGGGCGGTTTATTTGATCAGTTTGCAAAAGCCAGGCAAGGGTAACAGAGGCGAAAGAGTACAAATGGGCGGAAAGAAATAAGTATTAACTTGTTATTCAAATTGAATTTTTATCATCGTTCATACTGACGGCGCAAGCCTGACGATTCACGAAAAACCATTGCAATATGAAAAAAAATACATCGCAAAGCCGCCGTAAGTTTATTCGTAATGCTGCACTTGCCACTGCCGGATTCTATATTGTTCCCCGCAGGGTATTGGGGCGGGGTTTTACCGCCCCCAGCGATAAATTAAATATTGCCGGTATTGGTGCTGGCGGAAAAGCAGAGGTAAATCTGCCGTACGCATATAATAATGGTAGTGATAATATTGCAGCGCTTTGTGATGTAGACGATCGCATGGCTGTCAATGCCCGGAAGAAATGGCCCAATGCACCTTACTACAAAGATTTCAGAACACTGTTGGAAAAGGAAAATAAAAACATTGACGCCGTAATTGTGACTACGCCCGATCACATGCATGGAACCATTGCACTCGCAGCAATGCAAATGGGCAAGCACGTATATTGTGAAAAGCCGCTTACCCATGATATTTACGAAGCAAGAATTTTAACGCAGGCGGCTGCACATTATAAGGTGGTTACACAAATGGGTAACCAGGGCAGCAGCGGTCCCGATACAAGAAATGTTGAAACCTGGATACAAGGCGGCGTTATTGGTAATGTGCATACGGTCCACGTTTGGACCAACCGGCCGGTTTGGCCGCAAGGCATACCAACGCCCACCGGCAAGTTTGATATACCGAAAGAACTGGATTGGGATTTATGGCTGGGCACAGCGCCGGGCCGCGATTTCAATCCAACATATTTACCAGCTACCTGGCGCGGGTGGAGTGATTTCGGAACAGGATCGTTGGGCGATATGGGTTGCCATTTTATAGACGTGCCGTACCGTTCGCTGCAATTGAAATATCCCATTTCAGTAGAGTGCAGTGTTGGTTCAGTGTACACAGGCTTTTTCCAGGAAGCCATTTATACGGATAGTTATCCGCCTTCTTCCATTACAACAATACAGTTTCCAGGCCGCGGCAGTATGGGTGCCGTAAAATTAATTTGGTATGATGGCGGCATAAAGCCACAACGCCCCGACGAATTACTGCCTGAAGAAGCCATGGCAGAAATAGACGGCGGAATGATCTTTGAAGGAAGCAAAGGGAAACTGATGGCGGGTTTGTTTGGAAGAAACGCAACGCTCTTGCCCACGGTAAAAATGAAAACAGCAAACTTGCCTAACAGCAAATTTGCGTTTGTTGAAAATGGATCAGAGGGCCATCAGCAGCAATGGGTAAAAGCCTGCAAGCAAGGTTATGGCGCATATACCAGTTCTTCTTTTGATAAAAGCGGTCCGCTGGTGGAAACGGTGTTGATGGGCAATTTAGCGGTGCGCAGTTATAATTACCGTGAAAGCGATGGCAAAAACGGGTTTACCTATCCCGGCAGGAAAAAATTATTATGGGATGGCCCCAATATGAAGATCACGAATTTTGAGCAGGCAAATCAATTTGTAAAAAGAAACTACAGAATTGGTTGGCCGGAGTTGAAAGTATAGAAGAATATGATTTGACGTCCTTGTGAATCGCAGGAATAGACTTCCTCCATACCATAGTTTGGTGGCGATGAAGCAATCTGCTTTAGCAAACAAACAGCAACGGGCAAAACCGTCTTACAAATAAAATACGTCAATTGGCATAGTAACCAGCATAAACCAACCGGGGATTATGAATCACCATTAGCCCGTTGGAATCTGTAAAAGATTGTTGACTTGCACCATATATTTTTGATTCGCGTTTTTCCAGTAAAAAACGTTCCATCTTTAAAGGTTGGACCTGGCCGTCATAATCAACAGGCTGCCAGCGCTCGCAGCTTGCGCACCAGTATTCATCATCACTTACAATCGCAATAACGCTTTGCATATAATTGGTAAAGTCAAACCCTGAGATAGAATGCAGTACCGGAAAAAAAGTACCATCAGGGTGCGTTTCATAATAGGAAAAAATTTCAAGCTTTTTCTCACCAGTCTCCTCGTCAACAAAGGCATCCCATTCATTTTGCAAGCATTCCTTTATTTCATCCAGGTGCCAATAAATGGTAAAACAATGGCTGCATTTTTTGCATCGTAATAATATACTGACTGCAGGCGGGTGGTTATGCATATTCTAAATTTATCTAACAGAATTTAATCAATATTGCTTTGTGGCTTACTTATCTTGATGGGATAAAATTTTTCCGTTACATCGCCGGCTTTGCATTGAATGTAAAGATTTTCTTCGCCAGAAAATTTTATGGTTAGACAGGCGGGAAAAAGGCATCACTAAATATACATTGCTTTTACCCAAAGAAACCCGGAAGATAAAATATTATGGACACCTGGACAGGGCTAAACAAACGGCCAAGTCACTTCAATTTAAAATCCCATATTGATTTTACGCCCAACAAATTCTCAACAAAATAATTCCATTTCTTTTTGGTGAAGTAATCATTGTATTTAGACGAATAGCCATGGTGCTGGCTGGGCAATATCAGCATATCAAATTCTTTGTCTGCTTTTACCAAAGCTTCAGCTAATTTAAAAGTAGCAGACGGATTTACGTTTTCATCGATGCCGCCATGCACCAGCAATAATTTTCCTTTCAGGTTGCCGGCCATGGTAATGTTTGAAACCTGGTTGTACGTTGAATCAACCGGCCAGCCCATATACATTTCTGGCCACCAGTCTTTTTCCATTCTGAAATCATGATCACCCGAACTGGCTACCGCTACTTTATAAAAATCAGGAAATTCCAGCACGGCATGTCCGGCATCATATCCACCGGCAGAATGACCAAAGATTCCAACGCGCGTTGTATCGATCCATGAATATCTTTTTCCAAGCGCTTTAATCGCCAGCACGTGATCCGTTAAGTTTTTTCCCATGTTTTTATATGAGACATTGTGAAAAGCTTTTGAGCGATTCGCTGTTCCCAATCCATCAACAGTGATCACAATAAAACCGAGTTCTGCCAGTGCACTATTGGAGCGTGCAATGGCCGAAACAAAATTTACCGGGTACATAAAAGTATGCGGGCCAGTATAGGTTTGATCTATGACAGGATATTTTTTTGTTGAATCAAAGTTGCTGGGTTTCCAGATAGCACCGTAAATAGTTGTAACACCATCGCGCCCTGTTGCTGTAAAAGATTCGGGTAAACGAAAATGCATGACCAGTAATTCGTCAATATTTGCCGTGGTAAGTTCAGTAATTATTTTACCGGTTTTAGTATCTCTTAAAACAGATCGGGTGGGTTGATCAAGGGTTGAAATATTATCAGAAAAATATTTTCCGTCGGGGGATAAAGAAACATCATGATTGCTATTCTCTGGTGTAAGTAGCGCCAACCCGGTTCCATCCATTTTTATTTTGTAGAAATGCAAATAATAAGGATTGATACCGCTTTCTTTACCGGATGCAGTAAAGAAAATAGTTTTCGATTTTTTATCAACCCATAAAATATCGTTTACATAATAAACACCATTGGTAATTGGTTGTACTGTTTTTGCTTTTACGCTGAGCAAATACAATTGTTTCCAACCGTCTTTCTCAGATGTAATAATTATTTTATCCGGATCGTCCGTTGAACGTGAATTGTAATTATCAATATTGGTGGAGCTGGTTTCAGTATATAATAAATCCTGTTTTTGGCTGTTGCAATCATATCTGTACAAATCTATTTTTTGATAACCGCGAACACGATTTTCTATATAGACTATACCAGGTTCTTTTGCCCATTCAAAAGAGGTAGCATTTACATTGCGAAATTCATCTTTGTGGATTTCGTTGCCGGTTTCTATATTAAAAAACACCGGTAGCATGTAAACCATATTTGTATCGCCGGGAGAACCACGGTAATAGGATAGCAATTTGGCCCGGTACAATGTATCAATACTCCAATCCAGCAAGAACATTTTTTGACCTTTGCGCAAATCACAGATATACGTTTGTATCCATTTAGAATCGGGCGACCAGCTAACGCCGAAACGCGGAGGACGTTCCCCGTTTTCTCCTTCCATGATATCGCCCCAGCCATAAAAACTGGCATATTCATAATTTTTCATTCCTGCGCTGCTCAATTGTTTTACGGCACCCGTAGCAACGGATTTAATAAATAAGTTATAATGTTTACTATACGCCACCCATTTTCCATCGGGTGATTTTTCTTCCATCGAAATGTTTTCTTCTTTCTTTTTGAGAGAAAGAGAATACGTACGTAAATCAAGCAAATAGTCGTTACCGCCAATCGTAAATTCGTTATGCGTTTTGTCTATATATTTTACTGAGTAAAAGGGTAGCGCTGTGGGTTTGATTTCTTTTTTTAAAAATTCGGTGAGCGACTTGGCGAGCCTGGCATGATCAAACAGTCTTTCTATTTTCATTTTCTTCCATTCCAGCTTATTAAAAACTTTATCATCTTTGCTGTAAGTAATAAATGATAAGCCGGTGCTGTCTGCAAACCAGCTATACTGTGTATTAATATTAAAAACTTTCTTATTAAAAAGATTAGCTGAAATAAAAGAGACAGCCCGGGTATAATCTTGTTTGGTTAGCTGTTGCCCGGGTGCTTGTAAAAGGATGATAAACGGGATGAATAGCAGGAGATATTTTTTCATGCACATATTTTACCAGTTAGAAGTTTACGGGTTAAAGTTTTCTCTTGCTAAAAAAATGCTGCAACTCCTCTGCCACAATTTTTGGCTTGCCTGTATTATTAGCGCCAGAATGATCAAGCCCTTTAAATTCTGTATGCCTCGCATGTGGCAGAATACTGTTTAATTCATTCACAACCTTTTTAAAATATACCGGGCTTCTGCTTCCACTCAATAATAATGTTTCTGTTTAAAAGTCTTAAACCTTTCAGGCGGGCCGGCCGTTTCCTGCAGCAATAAATTATCGTAATGCCAGGTTGAAATAAGTTTCGTTAGTGAAACACACCCTTGCGCTGATTTCATAAATATACAAAGCTTTTTTCTTGCCATATTTAACGCTAATGCGAGCCATTCGACATAAATACAAAGCGAAATATTGAGCCCGGTTTCGCGTGCATCAAATATAAATTAAGCGGACGGCAACCTTTTTCGTTCAAATTAAGTAACTTTAAAAGGGTCGCAGCTTTATAACCAATAACTAACAGTGAGAAAATTATCCCGCAGGCAATTTTTGTCGCAATCAGGTATGCTGGCCGGTGGCACATATCCGGCAATGTTAGCATTGGGAATGCTGCGTTCCGCACCGGTAACTGAATTGCCGGCAGAGCGCAATGGCGCAGGAAAACATGTTATTATTTTAGGCGCAGGTTTAGCGGGAATGGCTTCTGCGTACGAGCTTACTAAACTTGGTTACCAGTGTACCATTCTGGAGGCAAGAGACCGCGTTGGAGGCAGATGCTGGAGCGTCCGTAAAGATGCTGTCAATACGGAAACGGGAAATATAACGCAAACGGCAAATTTTGATAGCGGACTTTATTATAATGCCGGCCCTTCAAGGATACCGCATCATCACCAGTTGACATTACACTATTGCAAAGAACTGAAAGTGCCCATACAGGTTTATAACAATGTAAACGAATCAGCATATTATTTTAGCGAAGGCAAAGGTCCGCTTTCAAATAAGAAAATCCGCAGTCGCGAGATCCACAATGACGTACGTGGCTATATGACTGAAATGCTGGCAAAAGCAATCGATACAAAACAGCTGGACCTGGCCATGACCAAAGAAGACGGAGAAAAAATAATTGAATACCTGCGCGCAGAAGGCGGACTTGATATTGATAAAATGTACCGGGCATCTGCCCGCCGGGGATACGTTTCTTCGCCTGGTGCAGGAGATAAAGCCGGAACTATCGCTGATGTATACCCGCTTTCTTCTATTCTTGGTTCTGGTCTGTTGGATCCCGATTTTTATAATGTTGCCGAATATACCTATGAATTACAGATGAGCATGTTCCAGGCCATCGGTGGCATGGATACGATTGCCAAAGCATTTGAAAAGGAAGTAGGCAAAATGATTCTTTTTCAAGCGGAGGTAACCGCTATAAAGAATAGTGCAGAAGGCGTACATATTGTTTATAAAAACAAGGACGGGGTACAAAATTTGCAGGGAGATATTTGTATTTGCACCATTCCGCTGCCGGTATTGAGCAATGTTGATCATAATTTTTCGTCAGACGTGAGCCGTGCTATTGACAATGTAACATATATATCAACCGGCAAAATCGGCCTGCAGTTTAAGCGCCGTTTTTGGGAAGAAGATGAAAATATATATGGTGGCATTACGCACACCAATAATGAACTAACACAAATATTTTATCCGTCGTATGATTACCAATCGGCAAAAGGAATACTGGTTGGCTATTATAATTTTAATGATAAAGCGAAGAGAACGGGCGAGCTTTCAATAAAAGAAAGGGAACAACTGGCGCTGCAAAAGGGCAGCCTGGTACATCCGCAATACAGTAAGGAATTCGAAACATCGTTTTCGGTAAGCTGGCATAAAACGCAGTATAGTTTGGGTGGATGGGCCTTGTACTCTAACGAAGAACGGCAAACATATTATAAGGCATTACTGCAACCGGATAAGCAGGTTTATTTTGCCGGAGAACATATGACATACCTGAATGCATGGATGGCCGGAGCATTTGAATCCGCAAGAACAGTGGTATCCGCGGTACATGCAAGAACGATGCAACAGTAAACGTTTCACGCGGAGGCGCAGCTGCGGTGCGTGAAGCTGTAGAAAGAAAAAATGATTTATAACTAAAACTATATTTTATGTCAAACAAAATGGATCGCCGCAAATTGCTGAAGACTGGT
>JBDUAY010000318.1:0-6908 GCA_040004415.1 Bacteroidota bacterium
CGACTTTTTTAAACTAAATCAAACCCCCAAAACATGACTATAAAAGAATCTTTAATTACCGACATTAATCAAATTCAAAGAGCAAGAAATTCCGCTACGGAAAATAGGTTGTCAGACCCAAACCTTTTAACAGACAAGGATTGCGAAGAATTTATAATTGCAAGAGGAAAGGGTTGAGTATGCGAAATAGACAATCAAATCACAGGCTTTTCGATTCAAAGCTCTTTGATTCACTTAAAAGATAAGGCGTTGCTATCACTTTGTTGGCGCAATTCCCAACCTGTTCAGTTTATGATGAATATCATTACGTTTACCACTCTTCCATTGATTGCAAGCCCTTTGAATAAAAATTTATTTCCACTTTCAGATAACCAGTATTTTCGTTTGATAAATGAAAGTAAAAAACTAATTGTAGAATTGCTGTTCTGGTAGCAATTCTGTACCTGACGATACTACCAATTTTAAAATCAATACAGTACAATTAAATTATGAGACCCGGCAAATACAAATTAAACAATACAAACAGGTATTTATCTCTCGCAGCAGGTATAACAATTTCGATGTTATGTTCCTGCGGTAATCATTCACGAGATCAAGTTGCGCAGGCTGGCGCAGCACCTTCAACGCCCACCTATCCTGTGTTTAAAGTAGTCTCCCAAACAGCTACCTTAAAAACAGACTACCCGGCATCGTTGCAAGGGGAGCAAAACATTGAGATCCGCCCTAAGATTGATGGCTATGTTGAAAAGATGTATGTAGACGAAGGTTCCGTTGTGAAAAAAGGACAGTTATTATTTCGCATTAGCGCACCCCAATACCAGCAGGACGTCAACAATGCGACAGCGGCGATCAGCAGTGCGCAGGCCGATGTAAGCGCTGCAGAATTACAGGTAAAAAAAACAAAGCCGCTGGTAGAAAAACAGATCATTAGTAATTATGAACTGGAATCTGCAGAATACACTTTGCAGGCACGCCAGGCAGCGCTGGCACAGGGAAGAGCTAATCTTGCCAATGCAAGAACAAACCTGGGTTATACAAACGTAACGAGTCCTGTTAACGGCGTTGTAGGAACCATACCCTATAAATTGGGAAGCCTGGTGAGCAGCACTACCGCCATGCCGCTAACCACCGTGTCTAACATAACTAAAGTGTATGCTTATTTTTCCCTGAATGAAAAGCAGTTGCTTGACTTTTCGCGGCAATACAAGGGAAGTACGCTGGAGGCAAAGCTTAAGCAACTGCCAACCGTTACTTTAATGCTGGCTGACGGCAGTGAGTATCCCGAAAAAGGAAGGGTTGAAACAATTGCAGGATTGATCAATTCACAAACAGGATCAGCGAGTTTCCGGGCTACATTTCCCAATCCTGTTGGCTTATTGCGTAGCGGCGGAAGTGCCACCCTCCAAATTCCGGTTACTATAGAAAATGCAATTGTTATTCCACAGCGCTCAACGTATGAATTGCAGGGTAAACATTTTGTATACCTTGTAAATAATGACAAAGTAATAAGTACAGAGATTGAAGTATTGAACATGGCAGCCAGCCAGTATTTCGTAGTAACAGCAGGCTTACAAGCTGGTGATACCATCGTGTATGAAAGTACTTCAGCATTACAGGATAGTACGGTTATTAAACCTGATGTTCAACCCGCAAATAAAGTTTACGACGGCCTGAAATAATTATCAATCAGAAAAATATGCTAAAAACATTTATAGAAAGGCCTGTTTTATCAACGGTGATTTCTGTTATTCTTGTAATATTGGGATTGATTGGTGTCTTCACGCTTCCCATCACGTTATATCCTGATATAGCGCCACCAACCGTTCAAGTTTCTGCTTTCTACCAGGGAGCTAATGCAGATGTGGTAATGAATAGTGTTATTGTTCCGCTGGAAGAACAGATTAATGGCGTGGAGAACATGACGTACATGACCTCCAGCGCCGGTAATGATGGTTCTGCGGGTATAACCATTTATTTTAAACAGGGAACTAATCCTGACCTGGCAGCGGTGAATGTACAGAACCGCGTATCGAGTGCTTCACCGTTGCTGCCGGCAGAAGTAACCAGGTCAGGCGTAACCACGCGAAAACAGCAAAGCAGCATGGTAATCGTGTTTGCATTAAAAAGCACTAACAAATCTTTTGATGCTAATTTTTTGCAGAACTACGCAAACATTAACCTTGTACCAATTATAAAAAGAATAAACGGCGTGGGTGATGCTCAGGCTTGGGGCACGGGAGATTACTCCATGCGTATTTGGTTGAATCCTGCTGCCATGGCTTCTTATGGTTTAGTTCCGGATGATATTAATAATGCCCTCGCCGAACAAAATATTGAAGCCGCACCTGGAAAGATCGGCGAAAACAGCAACCAGTCTTTTGAGTATGTTCTCAAATACAAAGGAAGACTTCGAAAGCCTGAGGAATATAACAACATCGTTATTCGTTCTGCAGGAAATGGGCAGTTATTGCGTTTGAAAGATGTTGCCCGCATTGAGCTCGGTTCGCTTTCCTATAGTACTACTTCAATTACTGACGGCATGCCATCCATCGTGCTGGGTATTTTTCAGTCGGCAGGTTCCAATGCCCATGAGATGATCAACGAGATACAGAGTGCGGTAGATGCAGCTTCTAAAAATTTTCCGCCAGGTATAACGGTTACCCCAATCTTTTCCGCCAATGATTTTTTGAATGTGTCTATCGAAAGCGTAATACGCACTTTGATCGAAGCTTTTATTCTTGTTTTCCTTGTTGTGTTCATTTTTTTACAGGATCTGCGTTCTACCTTAATACCTGCAATAGCGGTTCCGGTGGCAATCATAGGCACTTTTTTCTTTCTGCAATTGTTTGGTTTTACCATTAATCTTCTTACCCTCTTTGCGTTAGTGCTGGCAATAGGTATAGTGGTTGATGATGCCATTGTAGTAGTGGAAGCAGTGCATGCCAAGTTGGATCATGGGGCCACTTCAGCAAAAACGGCCAGCCTGGAGGCTATGAGTGAAATCAGTGGTGCCGTTATATCCATAACCCTGGTAATGGCGGCGGTGTTTCTCCCGGTCACTTTCATCACAGGTTCTACAGGGGTATTTTATAAGCAGTTTGGTTTAACGTTAGCGGCCGCTATTATTATTTCTGCTGTTAATGCGTTAACACTAAGCCCGGCACTTTGCGCCTTATTGCTAAAACCACATCACGAGAGCAAACTGCGTAAAGGGTTTATGCAAAGATTTTACGCAGCATTCAACACCAGCTTTGATGCTGTTACCAAAAAGTATAAACGCTCTGTTGGGTTTTTAGCCAGAAGAAAATGGATTGCATTAGCAGGCATTGCCATCTTTGCGGGATTGTTATGGTTCCTGGTCAAAACAACCCCTAATGGTTTCGTTCCAAATGAAGATCAAAAATTCGTGATGGTAGATATTTCATTACCACCAGCTTCCTCATTGGAACGCACTTCTGTAATTTCTGCCCAGGTGGCAAAAATTTGCAGCAGTCTTCCGGAAGTTCAGTCTGTGACGCAGGTTGGTGGTCTTGGACTGTTAAGTGGGGGAAATGGTGGTTCGTACGCTGCCTTTTTTATGGCATTAAAGCCGTGGGACGACCGTAAGGGAAGCGATCATAATGTGGACGCTGTGATCAATAAATTATTTGCAAAGACTGCAGGTATAAAAGGTGCAAAGATTCTTTTCTTCGCACCGCCAACACTGGAAGGATTTGGTAACACCAGTGGTTTCGAATTTCAACTGCAGGACAAAAGTGGCGGCAATATTGAAAAATTTGTTGCCGCAAAAGATAAGTTTGTATCCGCATTGAGTCAGCGGCCAGAGATACAATATGCTACCAGTTTTTTTAATACAGGGTTTCCGCAATACGAGGTGAATGTGAATGTGCCTAAGTGCAAAGAAGCCAATGTGTCGCCTGCGACAGTTTTAAATACGTTGCAGGGTTATTATGGCGGAATATATGCTTCTAATTTTAACGAGTTCGGTAAACAATACAGGGTGATGATCCAGGCGGATGCAGCTTATCGTGGCACTATCCAAAGCCTCAACAATATGTATGTTCGCACCGACAATAATGTGATGGCACCCATCTCAGAATTCGTTTCCTTAACACGCGTGTATGGCCCGGAATTTATTAACCGGTTTAATATGTTCACTTCCATTTCGGTTTCGGGCGCTCCTAAAGCAGGCTACAGTTCCGGAGACGCCATTAAAGCCATACAGGAAGTGGCTTCGCAAACATTACCGGTTGGTTATGGGTACGAATTTTCCGGTTTAAGCCGGGAAGAAATCTCAAGTGGCAGCCAAACAATTTATATCTTTTTGTTATGCCTCGTATTTGTGTACTTCCTGTTAAGTGCTCAATACGAAAGTTACCTGCTGCCGTTCGCGATATTGCTTTCATTACCGGTAGGCCTGGCAGGCGCTTTTATATTTGCCAATTTATTTGGTGTTCAAAATAATATTTACCTGCAGATAACGCTTATTATGCTCATTGGGTTGCTGGCAAAAAATGCCATTTTAATCGTGGAGTTTGCGGTAAAGCGGCGTAAAGAAGGTCAGAGTATTGTCCAGGCTGCTATCAATGGTTCTGTTGCACGTTTGCGCCCGATACTAATGACCTCCTTCGCATTTATTTTTGGAATCATGCCTTTAATGGTTGCTTCGGGGGCAGGTGCGTCGGGCAATCGTTCTATTGGTACCGGAGCAGTAGGTGGTATGTTGATAGGTACTATTTTCGGTGTATTTGTCATCCCTGTTTTATTCATCATTTTTCAAAACCTGCAGGAACGCATCAGCAGCAAACCATTACCGGTACCGGCGGAACAGCAATTGGAAAATTCATCTTCAACCCATCAATTATAGTTATAAAATTATTTGCCCAGATGAACATGAAGGAAAATTATTGTAAGAAAAGTTTTGTTTTTTTGATGATCGCGTTGGTATTGTCTTCCTGTGTTGTTACACAGAAATATATAAGTCCCGGTATGCCAGTGCCAGCAAATGTTTACCGCGATACTACCGGTAAAACTCAACCCATCAACAACGTAACTTCCTCGGCTGAGGACACCGTATCAATTGCCAATTTACCTTATACTCAAATATTTTCTGATACTGTTTTGCAGAGCCTGATCAATGAAGGTATTCGCGAAAACCTGGATCTTAAAACGGCTATCCAGCGCATTAACGAGGCATCTGCAAGTTTCCGGCAAAGCAAGGCCGCATTCTTCCCTGAAATTGATGCGGGTGCAAACTACACGAGAACGAAACAATCTCCTGCCTCGATAAACCTGCCTCCTGGTTTGGCGAATACTTTTCCACTTACCACGTCGCTTTACCAGTTAACCCTCAGCGCCAGTTGGGAAGCTGATATCTGGGGTAAATTAAAAAGTTCAAAAAGGGCAGCGTTTGCAAATTTATTAGAGACTGACGCTGCAAAGCGAGCTATTCAAACTCAACTCATTTCAAACATTGCGACTTATTATTACCAATTACTTTCATTGGATCAACAACTAAAAATTACAGAGCAAACCTTAGCTAACCGCACCGATGAAATAGAAACCCTGAAAGCGTTAAAAGAAGCCGCCGTGGTAACCGGTGCGGCCGTGGTGCAAAGCGAAGCTAACCGTTATGCCGCTGAAGTTTTGATTCCTGATTTGAAACAAAATATTCGGGAAACAGAAAATGCACTAAGTATTTTATTGGCCAGAACGCCAGGCGATATCAGGCGCACATCATTATCGGAACAAGTGCCTTACCAGGATTTGAAAACAGGTGTCTCAACTTTATTATTGAAAAACAGGCCTGATGTGCAGCAGGCAGAGTTTGGCTTCAGAACTGCTTTTGAAAATACCAATGTAGCCCGTACTTATTTTTATCCCCAGTTAATCATAACTGCAAATGGCGGCGCTTCAAGTTTACAATTAAAAGATCTGTTTACGGCTTCTATTTTTTATAATATAGTTGCCGGGCTTACACAGCCTGTTTTTAATAAAGGACTGAATAAAGCCCGCTTAAGTATAGCTATTGCTCAGCAACGTGAAGCTTATTACAACTATCAGCAATCTTTATTAAACGCAGGCCAGGAAGTATCGAATGCATTGTACGGTTATCAAACTGCATTGGAGAAACAAACCAGCAGAACACACCAGATTGAAGCACTGGAGAAAGCTGTTGACTATACAAAACAATTGCTTGAATACAGTTCGGCCACTAATTATACGGATGTACTTACTTCTGAACAATCCTTACTCTCCGCTCAATTAAATGGAGTGAATGATAAACTGCAGCAGTTGCAGTCAATAGTGGATTTATACCATGCATTAGGGGGTGGGTGGTAAAATTGCATGTCAAGTTAATAAGTCTTGAAAATATGGCAATAACTAATCTGAACTTTTAATTTGGAATGTGCCTGAAGCTAACGTTTTGCCTGCCTTTCTTTAGATTGAACATTTATTAGCTGCAATTCCTTTCACATTAACTTTTACCAAAAATGTATCCCCGCTTTCAGGGTATTTTTTTAATTCTTCTTCGCTCATATTTTCACGGGCAGTGGTAATTAGCAGGCAATCTAAATTTTCGCCCACAAAAGCACAGGACGAAACCTGGGGAACGGGTACTTCAATCTTATCGATCCACTCGCCATTTTGAGGATTCCATTTGTATAAACCAAATCCTCCCCAGTGGGCAATCCAGAGCATTCCTTCTTCGTCTATGGCCATTCCATCCGGCGAACCCATTTCATTGGGTATTTGAATTACATTTTTTTCAAAAATAATTTCGCCTGTTTTTTCTTCAAAAATGAAAGATTGAACAACTTGTGTTGGGCTATCAATATAATATAAACGCTTGTTATCCAAACTCCATGTAAGGCCATTTGAGATGGAAGTATTACCTATTTTTTTTT
>JBDUAY010000319.1:0-6908 GCA_040004415.1 Bacteroidota bacterium
CTCTCTCCGCTGATAACCTCTTTTTTAGGTAAAAACAAATAAGTTAAGCCTGCAAAACATTGATTTGCAGGTTTTTTTGTTTTTATGCATGCCAGCATTTACTCCTCCTTATCGCCTATTTAGGTCGAGTAATTAATGGAGTTGCCTTCACTTTACAAAAGACTCCACAAACTTTACTCAAGCCATTAATTATTAACGTTTTATAGGAAAACAAGTGCCCGGTGACAAACTCTCCTGAAGAGTCTCCGCACTATTTTTATACTTCTAAAAATGATTAAAATGGAAAGGAGTTTCAGCATTTATTTTCACTTAAAAAAAGCCAAAAATGAAAAGCAATTAGAGCGGCTGATCTATTTAAAAGTAACGGTTAATGGCGCGTTTTGCGAAGTCAGTACCAAGAGAAAATGTGAACCTTCAAAATGGAATGTTGCTGCCGGACGTGTAGTTGGTAAAACAGACGCCGCCAAATCCATCAACAGTTACCTGGATGTGTTGCAACGCAAAGTATACGATTACAGAAAACAACTATTTGATGAAGACAAGCCATTGAATGCGGGCAACATCAAAATGCTTCTGCAGGGCCGTGAAATAAACCGGCCCAAACATATGCTGATGGAAATCTTCAAACAGCATAATGATCAAATAAAGGCATTGGTTGGTCGGGAGTATGCGGCTGGTACACTGGAACGTTACGTGACTTCTTATCAGCATACACTGAATTTTTTGCAATGGAAATACCAAATGAAGGACATGGACATCATTAAACTGAATTATGAATTCATGGCCGCTTATTAATTTTGGCTCAAGATGGTCCGCAAATGTGATCATAATTCGACAATGAAATACCTGGCTAATTTTAAAAAGATTGTTATTTGTTGCCTAAAGAATGGCTGGTTAAAGCAAGATCCTTTTATCGGATTTAAGCTTACCAAAGAGAAGTAGAACGAATAGCTTTAACAGATGCAGAAGTGGAGCGAATTGCTAGCGACAATTTACCGATCGAACGCACCACGCTGGTTAGAGATCTATTTATTTTCAGTTGTTACACTAGCCTCGCTTACGCAAACATTCAGAAATTAAAGCGTTCGGATATAGTAATGGGTAAACAAAATGAGCTAAGATTAGTTAGTAAGTAAAAGCCCTCATGGCTGTCTATATTTAAACCATACAATAATAATAATAGACCCTGAGATTTCAACTTTGAAGACATATTTTGTTTTTAGCATAAAATGCAGTTATGACTATGCCACCAGCATGTTTTTCCATTACCATCGTTATTTTGGGCCTTATTATATATTCTCTAATTAAAAAAAAGCAACCGCTATCTCAACCTGTTACAGACGTTGAAAGAAAAATCCTTTTGGAACATGTAATTTTTTACCAGAAACTATCCGCACAGGAGAAATTGCGTTTTGAACAATCGCTTCGGCAATTTTTACAAAGTGTGCAGATAACGGGGGTTAAAATAACCGTTGAAGATATGGACAGGGTGTTCATTGCCGCTGCAGCTATTATTCCCATTTTTGCATTTAAAAACTGGCAATACAACAATGTCCATGAAATTTTATTGTATCCGGGGTCTTTTGATAAAGATTACCGCATAGCTGGTATCGGACGCGACACCCTGGGGATGGTAGGTGATGGTCCGATGCAAAACGTAATGATTTTATCACGCAAAGACCTTAGAAACGGGTTTATGCTGAAAAACAGCAATTCAAATACAGCCATTCATGAATTTGTTCATTTGGCAGATAAAATGGATGGTGATACTGATGGTATGCCAGCAGCCCTTTTGCCACATGTATATGCGCTACCCTGGCTTCAGCGAATGCACAAAGAAATACAACTCATTGAAGCGGGAGAGTCTGACATCAATTCTTACGCTGCCACAAGTGAAGCGGAATTTTTAGCCGTTACCGCGGAATATTTCTTTGAACAACCACATCTTTTGCAGCAAAAACATCCTGCACTTTTTTCGATGCTACAGCAAATATTCAATCCTTTAGCTGCAGAAAAAGCTAATTGACAATGTCTGTGATTTGTTTCCTGCATGGTAATTCACATTACAGCAAATAAGCGCATCATTCGTATCACGCTGTTCTGCAAATTAGCATAAAACCAGTTTGCTGAATTTATTTCCCAATTACTTGCCGACTACCCTATATCCTGTTATCCGGAACAAAGAATCTGATTATCGTATCTATTGGCTGTCTTTAGTAAGAAGCGACCATCAACTATGATTATTACAATTTTCCTTTTAACCCATCCTGATATTATAGTAATTCTTATAGTAAGTCTGCGCACCTTACACCTATCGAAATCATAAAAAATAGAGGATACCCGATCTTTTCACACCTTTTGCGTCCGGTTATGAATAATACCCAACCTGTATGAGTGTGTGAATTATGTAATATTATTCATGAATTGTGTAATAGTTGAGGACTATTAAATACGACCTTTGTTTATCCTCTATTGCGACCTCTTAATCATGCGATCCAGTTATGCCAATAATATGCGAAGGCATGTCAGGTGAAAACAGTAATCTCCATCTAGACATTTACAATTTTAAATTTTTACAACAAAAAAATAACCATATGCTAAGAAATATTAAAAGCCTGATTGGGTACAGCATGGGCGCAAATGACGGAGAAATTGGTAAAGTGGAGGAATTCTATTTTGACGACAATACCTGGCACGTTCGGTACATGGTTGTAAAAACGGGCAGCTGGCTGTTTGGCCGCTCGGTCCTTATTTCACCTGAGGCGCTAAAAACCATTAACATGGGAAGAAAGGACTTTCCCGTTAATCTGACTAAAGAACAAATCAGCAATAGTCCGGATACGGACCTGCACAAGCCAGTTTCGCACCAGCATGAAATTGCTTTATACGAACATTATGCCTGGCAACCTTACTGGGCAAGTGGATTTTATGCAGGCGGCCAATGGGGCGTGATGCCGGCGGCACCACTTTTTGATGAAAGAATATCAAAAGGCAACGAAAATGCTGCAATACAAAGAGAAAATAACGATGTGCATTTGCGAAGTACCGATCGTATTACAGGTTATCACATTCATGCAGTCGATGGGAAAATTGGCCATATATGCGATTTTATTATTGATGACGGATCCTGGCAGGTTTCAGACATTGTTGTAGATACGCACAACTGGGTTGGTGGAAAAAAAATGCTGGTTCCGGTAAAACATATAAAGAAGATTAACTGGGAAGAATCGCAGGTAATGCTAGGTATCTCAAAAGCAGCGTTAAAAGACTGCGAATTGTTTGACGAGGCTAACTATGATCTGTCCGAAAATGAATCTGTGCATTCTTAGGAAGTAGAGGAAAAAATGTTGTAAAAAGCCGCTCAATTCACTTTATACTGCAATAACAGCAAAGGTAAAATATTATGGCGCAGGATGACCAAGACACAAAAAGAAGAAAAAAGAAAAAAACACTGCACGAGTTATATATAGAGCTGGTAAAATTACAAAAGGAAATTATTGCTTCTGATATAAAGCTTTTGGTCATACTTGAAGGCCGGGATGCCGCAGGAAAAGATGGAACGGTAAAAAGAATCATCAAACACCTCAGCCCCCGCGATACCAGGGTAGTGGCGCTGGGTAAACCTACAGACTTCCAGGAACGTGAATGGTACTTCCAACGCTACGTCTCTCATTTGCCTGCCTCCGGAGAATTTGTTCTATTCAACCGCAGTTGGTATAACCGTTTGGGCGTTGAAAAAGTAATGGGCTTCTGTACAGACAGGCAATACAAATCATTTTTTACAGAAGTAGCCTCATTTGAAAACGGGTTGGTTGAGGCTGACTTTATTATTCTCAAATACTACCTGGACATTAGTAAAAAAGAACAGGAAAACAGGCTCGAAGATCGACGTAAAGATCCGCTGAAACAATGGAAAATAAGTCCAATCGACGAAGTTGCGCATAAGCATTGGAAAGACTATTCAGATGCGCGCGATGAAATGCTGCTGAGAACAAATTTCAAACATGCCCCGTGGTTTATTGTAAATGCAGATAATAAGCATGAAGCGCATATTGCCCTTATTACGCATCTTTTGGACAGGATGGAGTATCATAATAAGGATAAAAAATTAGTCTCGCACAATTATGGATTGGTTGATCCGGCAACACGGGAGATCATAACAAAAAAACTTTTTTAATAAAGAGTAAAATATTGCTGACATTATTTTCTTACTAATCAAAAATACAAATCATGAATATGCATAACGGTTATTATTTCGGAGGCATGTACTTTATATGGTGGTTCGTCTGGATGGGTTTATTATTCTGGATTTTCTTTACACCCTGGAGTATCCCCGGGGAAAGAAGAAAAAAGGATACCCCGCTTGATATTTTGCAAAAGCGATTAGCCTCCGGGGAAATTACAAAAGAGCAATATTCCGAACATAAGAGAATTTTAGAAACGATTTAGCAAATAAAAACGGGTTATATTTTTAAATACAGCTTCACACAAATTAATAAAAAATTAATAAGATGGCAAACAAAACAGTATTACAAAAGGACAGTAACACTAAAATAAAAACTGGTGTAAACCCAAGTGATAAAAAAGACACCAGCAATACAATGCCTGAAAAGGTAGTGGAAAAAAAGCAAAAAAAAACCCTGAAAAAATCCTCTGCATTGCTGGCCGCTGCCGGTGAGCGAAGCGTAGTTAATGCGGTAAATGCTCATTCATCAAAAGATGTAAGAGGGTCCAGCGGCCTGGCAAATACAGGAACCATTATTTCTTATGACTAATTGTGATGGACTTTTTAAATAACACAATTTGATTTCCAAACAAGTTAGAATCAAAATCATATTTCAAATGATCATGGTCGATTAAATCAGTCAGATGTGATTTTGTATTACAGAATAAGCTCGCCTGGATTACATCAATTTTCCGGGCCGCACGATGGGGAATCAAAATTTAAATGGATGTAAACTCGCAAAATATCAATACTGCAGCCCGTTATGGAAAAATTATTTCTGTAAGGGGCAGTGTTGTTGATGTAGCTTTTGACAAGGACCTCCCACCAATCTATACCTTATTGCGATCGGGAAAAGACAAGGAAATTTCTATTGAGGTATTGTCACAACTGAACAATCATAGTGTACGTGGCATTGCATTGAACCCAACGCAGGGATTAGCAAGAGGTATGGTGGTGGAAACAGATGGAAAGGAGCTTACCGTACCGGTGGGTAAAAATATTCTGGGCAGAATGTTCGATGTTTTTGGAAATACAATCGATCATCTTGAACCGCTTCCAAAAGGCGAACGGCGCAATATTCATCAATCGCCGCCGCCATTATCAAAAAGAGCTGTTAAGTCAGAAATTTTTGAAACAGGTATTAAAGCAATCGATGTATTGATACCCTTGGAACGTGGCGGCAAAGCTGGATTGTTTGGTGGTGCAGGTGTGGGTAAAACAGTTTTGCTAACAGAGATGATCCATAACATGGTTGGGCATAATAAAGGTGTAAGCATGTTCTGTGGTATCGGCGAACGTTGCCGCGAAGGAAATGAATTATACAACGCCATGAATGACGCCGGACTGCTTAAAGACATGGTCATGTTGTTTGGGCAAATGAATGAACCGCCGGGTGCACGTTTTCGCGTTGGTCATGCTGCACTAACGATGGCTGAATATTTCCGGGATGATGAACACCGTGATGTCTTGTTATTAATCGATAATATTTTCCGTTTTATCCAGGCCGGAATGGAAGTGTCAGGGTTGATGGGCCAAATGCCATCGCGGCTCGGTTATCAGCCAACTATGGGAACAGAATTGTCTGAACTGGAAGAACGTATTGCCTATACTGATGCTGGTGCGATTACTTCTATCCAGGCAGTATATGTTCCCGCAGATGATCTCACAGACCCGGCTGCTGTTCATACCTTCTCGCATTTATCTGCATCCATTGCATTATCAAGAAAAAAAGCGAGTGAGGGTTTATATCCCTCGATTGACTTGCTGCAATCCAATTCAAAAATGGCTACGCCTGGCATAATCGGTCAAAAACATTACAATCTTGCGCAGAAAATAAGGGCGACGCTTGCGCAATACGAAGAGTTGAAAGATATCATTTCTATGCTTGGTATGGAACAGTTATCTGTTCAGGATCGCAATGTTGTAAACCGTGCAAGGAAACTGGAACGATTTCTTACGCAACCATTTTTTACAACTGAACAATTTAGTGGCATCAAAGGAAAACAAGTTAGTTTGAAAGATGCGTTGGATGGCTGCGAACGTATCCTGGCAGATGAGTTTAAAGATTACCCGGAAAGTGCTTTTTATATGATCGGGGCAATAGATGAAGCGAAGAAGAAAGCTGGCGATACTGGTAACGCTAAAAACGATGAAATAGAAAAAGATGATAACAAAACGGACAGGCACATATAAAACCTGCTGTAAAAGAAAAAGTACCTGCCTGATAGAAACTCATTGGAAATCAATTTCATGAACCTAAAAATTCTTTTGCCATTTAAAGTATTTGCCGAAGTAAAAAATGTTAGCCGGTTAGTGCTGGAAACAAGTCAAGGTTCTTATGGTGTACTACCGCAAAGGCTGGATTTTGTTGCTGCATTGGTGCCGGGCATTTTTACTTACGAATCTGAAAAGGATGGTGTACAATATGTGGCGGTAGACACGGGTGTGATCATAAAAGCTGGTGACTTGGTATTGGTTTCCGTTCGCAATGCCATTGGCGGCGCAGACCTGGGTAAGCTTGGCGAGTTGGTAAAAAAAGATTTTAAAACAAAGGATGAAAATCAAAAACAAGTGACCACAGTTATAGCCAAACTTGAAAGGGGGTTTATTTACAGCTTCGATAAACTTAGAAACAATTAACAATGGAACCAGCTGCAAATGATAAAGAAGAAAATATTTTCAG
>JBDUAY010000320.1:0-6892 GCA_040004415.1 Bacteroidota bacterium
CTGTTTTCAGAAAAATAAATCCTTCCAGTCCGTTTGTCTACAATTTTGTGGATGAGCAATATGCCAAGAAATTCGGCTATGAAGAACGCATTGGCAAACTGGCCGCCTTCTTTGCAACGCTCGCCATCTTTATTTCCTGCCTTGGTCTTTTTGGTGTAGCTTCTTTTGTTGCAGAACAACGTACTAAAGAAATTGGAGTACGCAAAGTATTGGGTGCTACTGTATTTAATGTATGGAGATTACTATCCAAAGAATTTATACTGCTGGTAGCCATTTCTCTATTAATTGCTATACCAACCGCTTATTATTATATGGACAAATGGCTGCAGAATTATGATTACCGGACAGATTTATCGTGGTGGATTTTTGCAGCGGCAGGTTTTGGCGCATTGATGATTACAATATTAACAGTGAGTTTCCAGGCAATAAAAGCTGCACTGGCAAACCCGGTAAAGTCACTAAGAACGGAATGAGAAAAGCCGTTAGCCATTAGCTGTAAGCTGTTAGTTAGAAGAAATAAAATGACTATAAAGCTAGCTAATGGCTAAAAGGTGTTTAAAATCAGCAATCACAAAATCAGACATGATTAAGAACTATTTCAGAATCGCTTTAAGAAACCTGGCAAAACATAAAGTATATGCTATCATTAATGTAGCCGGACTTGCCACTGGCATTGCCGCTTGTTTACTAATCTTTGTGGTGGTCACCTATGAGTTGGGCTATGATAAATTTCAAAAGAATTACAGCCGCATCTACCGCGTAATAACGCAATCAAAACATGGGGATGCCAGTATGGACTATAATTCTGGTATCCCCGCTCCTGCGCTCGAGGCATTAAAAACCGATTTTCCGCAATTTGAAAAAATCGTGGCTGTGAATGGAGCGGGCGGTAACCAGGTTACTATTCTCGGTGATAATCCCAATGCAGACATTTCGATCAGTAAAAAAATAATTGAAGACCATGGCATCGTCTTCACGCAGCCAGCATACTTTGACATTTTCAATGTAAAATGGCTTGCCGGCAGCGCGCAAACATTGAACGACCCGGGTAATATTATATTGGATAAAAGCACGGCAGAAAAATATTTCGGCAACTGGAAGAATGCAACGGGCAAATTTTTAAAACTGGATAATACCTTATTGCTTGCCGTTAGTGGTGTTGTTGAAGACGCCCCAAATAACTCAGATTTCCCGATAAAACTATTTATATCGCACGAGGCATTGAAACAACACGGAGATCAATATGGATACAGTAAAGAATGGGGATCGCTCAGTAGTAATTACCAGGTTTATGTATTGTTGCCGCAAAATGTAACGGTGGCAAGTTTGCAGGGCCAGCTCAACAGTTTCATAAAAAAACATTACCCTGAAAATAAAAAAAGACGCCAGCGGATTAACATATTTCAGCCGTTGAAAGACATGCATTTTGACTACCGTTTTGGTACCATGGGCGATCATAGCAGCAGCAAAACAATCTTGCTGACCCTGGCACTGATTGGTATGTTGATTATCATTATGGCCTCAATCAATTTTATTAATTTATCTACGGCACAGGCTGTTGGCCGCAGTAAAGAAGTAGGCATACGGAAAGTGCTGGGCAGCAGCCGCGCTCAATTAATTGTACAGGTAATGGGAGAAACTTTTCTAATTGTATTGCTGGCGGTTGTGCTGGCGGTTATTATTGCAAAAGGATCACTCCCCTATTTATCCAATGTAGCGAGCGTACCAAAAGATATTAGCTTGTTCACCACGGGCAGTGTGCTGTTTTTGTTAGCCGTATTAGTTGTTGTAACTATTCTATCAGGAATATATCCAGCCATGATTCTATCTGGCTTCAAGCCGGCGCTGGCATTAAAAAGCAAGATTACTTCTGCCAGCGTGGGTGGTATTTCATTAAGAAGAATATTGGTAGTTACTCAATTCTCTATTTCACAGATGCTGATCATTGGAACCATTGTAGCGGTGAGCCAGATGAATTTTGTACGCAACGCAGATCTTGGCTTTAACAAGGAGGCGGTGCTGATGATGCCGGCGTATTCTGATAGCGCTAATGTCAGTCGTATGAAACCCTTGAAACAGGAACTGTTGCAAAACCCAAATATAGTAAGTGTTTCTTTTGCGAGTGATGAAGCTTCATCAGACAATAACTGGGCATCTAATTTCGCATTTGATCATAAAAAAGATGAAGATTTTCCGGTGTTTTTTAAATACGGCGATGAAGATTATATCAAAACATTCGGTTTGCAATTACTAGCCGGAAGATGGTACAATCCGAGCGATACAATGTATGAAATGGTCGTAAATGAAACACTGTTGAAAAAAGTAGGTGAAAAAGATCCCCAAAAAGCAATCGGAAAAGTAATACAAATTGGTGGGGGATTATGGCGGCCCATTGTAGGCGTAGTAAAAGATTTTAAAACCAATTCGCTGCGCGAAGAAGTAAAGCCATTAGCGATTACCAGTAACCGTAAAGATTACTATACGCTGGCAGTTAAACTTCGCACCAGCAACCTGTCACAAACAACGGCGCAGGTGCAAAAGCTATGGGAAAAAACATATCCTGAATACGCGTATACCAGTCATTTTTCTGATGAGACGATAGAAAGGTTTTACCGGCAGGAAACACAATTAGCATTGTTGTATAAAATATTTGCCGGTATCGCTATTTTTATTTCTTGTCTTGGTTTGTACGGCCTGGTTTCATTTATGGCAGTACAAAAAACAAAAGAAGTAGGCATTCGCAAAGTGCTGGGCGCAAGCGTTGGAAATATTGTGATTATGTTTTCAAAAGAGTTTACGCTGCTCATCAGCATTGCGTTCATTATTGCTGTACCGGTGGCCTGGTATTTTATGAATGGATGGTTACAGAATTTTGTTTATCGTATACACATGGGCGCGGGTACATTTTTGCTGGCTATTTTATCTACGCTTGTTATTGCATGGATAACGGTTGGCTACCGCGCAGTAAAAGCGGCATTGGCAAACCCGGTGAAATCGCTCCGCACGGAGTGATGGAATCCCGATCTAAATCGGGGTGAAATCGCTCCGCACGGAGTGACGGAATTCCGATCTGCATCGGGGTGAAGAGTTTGAGAACGGAATAGCTGCAAGTTGCAATCTGCGGGCTGTTAGCTATAAGCTATTAGCTTTTAGTTACCGCAACATACTTAATGAACAATAGGCCAAGCTAAAAGCGAATGGCTAAAAACTAAAAGCTGTTTTTTATGATTAAAAACTATTTTACCACCGCTTTCAGGAATCTTTGGCACAATAAAACGTTTTCGCTGATCAACGTTTTAGGATTGGCCATCGGCATCAGTGCTTCGCTTGTTATTTTTTTGATTGTTCATTATGAATTTAGCTTTGATAGGTTTGAAAAAGACAATGATCGCATATTCCGTGTTGTGCTGGATGCAAAATATAACGGAATGGAGGGGCATTCTGTTGGGCTGCAGGCACCGCTGAGCAACGCTGTTGCCAATGAAATGACAGGTATTGAAGAAACCGTTCCTGTCATGGGTTTCCAGCGCGATGGCACCGTGAAAGTTTCAGTTGCGCGCAACAATGCGAACCCGGTTATCTATAAAAAACAGGCCGATATTATTTTTACCAGTCCGCAATACTTTCATTTGGTTTCGTATGAATGGATAGCAGGTTCGCAACAGGCATCTTTAATAGAACCGTTTTCCGTAGTGCTTACCGAAAGCCGCGCAACGGAATATTTCCCGGGTATTGCTGCAAATGATATTATCGGCAAACAAATTACATATAATGAAGACCTGCCACTGACGGTTTCAGGAGTGGTAAAAGATTTGAAAGAAAATACTGATTTGATTGCAGCAGAATTTATCTCTTATTCCACCATCGCTAAAACCAACCTGAAAAATGACTTTATGATGGATGTGTGGAACGACTGGATGGCATATTCGAAATTGTATGTAAAAATTGCAAAGGATGCGACAGTTGCTGCAGAGGAAACGCAAATGAATGCGCTATTGCGGAAATATGATAAAGACGCGTACAAGGATGCAAATAATATGACGCGTTTTCGTTTGCAGCCTTTAAACGATATGCATTTTAATTCAATTTACCAGGGATTTGGACAACGCGTTGCAGATAAAAAAACACTATACGGACTATTGGCCATCGCCGCATTTCTTTTGTTATTAGGCTGCATTAATTTTATTAATCTTACAACAGCACAGGCAACACGCCGCGCAAAAGAAATAGGCATCCGCAAAACGATGGGCAGTTCTAAAGCACAACTGGTATTGCAATTTTTAGGAGAAACTTTTGTAATAACACTGCTGGCAACTATATTATCGGCTGTATTGACGCCTTTGTTGCTTGCCATGTTTAAAGATTTTACACCAGCAGGACTTCATTTTGATTTATTACACCAACCATATATACTGCTGTTTTTATTTCTACTAACCGTTGCGGTTAGCTTTTTATCGGGTCTTTACCCTGCATTGGTATTATCGGGTTACCAACCAGTTGCAGTGTTAAAAAATCAGGCTTTTTCAAACAATTCGAAAAGCCGCAGTGCCTGGGTTAGGAGATCGCTGACTGTTTCGCAGTTTGTAATTGCCCAGTTTTTTGTGATTGCTACTTTAATGGTAAGCAAACAAATCAACTATTCAATCAATGCAGATCTTGGCTTTAATAAAGATGCCATTATCAATTTTGATTTGCCGCGAGATACCGTGAAAACACACGGCCCACAATTGCTGAAAGAAATAAAATCGATACCCGGCGTGGCTATTGCAAGTACTGGTTTTATGGCGCCTGCCAGTAATGGCGCGGCATTTGTAAATATTTCACTGGCGGGTTCCAAAGATGAGGACAAGCCTAATGTAAATGTGCAGATAAGATGGGGTGATCCTGATTTCATCAAAGTATACCAGGTTAAACTGGCTGCAGGCAGAAATGTATTGCCAAGCGATACAATAAAGGAGTTTCTGATCAATGAAATGTATGCACGTGCGCTGGGTTTTAAGCATCCGCAGCAGGCACTCGGCCAGCAACTAAAATGGAACAACAAAATTGCACCCATTGTTGGGGTCATAAAAGACTTTCACGATGTATCCATGCGCGGTGCAATTAATGCCATTGTATTAGGTGGGGCCAACGGTTCTACATTTCATATAAAATTACAACCCAATGCGGCCGGTGCTGATGGCTGGAAGAAAACCATTGCGCAAATACGGCACGCCTATAAACAAATTTATCCGGATGAAGATTTCAATTATGAGTTCGTCGATGATACCATTGCCAAAATGTATGCAACTGAACAACACACCGCCAGCCTTTTAACATGGGCCACAGCACTCGCTGTTTTTATCAGTTGCCTTGGTTTGCTGGGGCTGGTTATTTATACCACCAATACGCGCACAAAAGAAATCGGCATTCGTAAAATTCTGGGTGCATCAGTTGCAAATATCGTTTCTATTCTTTCAAAAGATTTTGTGCGACTGGTATTACTGGCGTTTGTTATTGCCGCGCCGTTGGCATGGTGGATGATGTATAAGTGGCTGCAGAATTTTGCTTACAAAACAGATATGAGCTGGTGGATTTTTGCACTGAGCGGTTTGGCAATGGTTGTTGCAGCAATTATCACATTGAGCGTGCAAACCATTAAAACGGCCGTGGGCAACCCGGTGAAAAGTTTAAGAACGGAATAGAAAGTCTTTCGCTATTTGCTGTGAGCTATTAATAATTAGAAGGAATTTTACTCATCAGCCCTGGCTAAAAGCTAACGGCTAAAAACCAAAAGCTGTTTTCCATGATAAAAAATTATTTTAAAACCGCGTGGCGCTCTATCACCAGGTACAAAATGTACAGCAGTCTTAATATTTTAGGTCTTGCCTTGGGCATTGCCTCCTGTGTTGTAATTTTCCTGGTGGTGAAATATGAACTGGGCTACGATCGGTTTAATAAAAAAGCAGATCGCATCTACCGGGTTACGCTAAACGCAATTGACTTTAACCCCAGTGTTTCAATGGCTATTACACCGCTCATGCGTAACAGTTTTCCAGAGCTGGAACAAGTTTCGCAAGTATGGCACCAGGGCAATGGTGCGATAAAGATTGGCCAGACACGCTATATTGAAAAGAGCTATGCTTATGCCGATACCTATTTTCCAAAAATATTTGACTACGAATGGTTGAGCGGAGACCCCAATACCGCATTGGCCGATCCAAATGCAATTGTACTTACACAAAGCATCGCCAGAAAATATTTTGGCGATAAAGATGCTATGGGACAGGTGATAAACCTTGATAATCAATTTGATTTGAAAGTAACCGGTATTATAAAAGATTTACCCGGCAATACCAGCTTCCCTTTTCTTTTTCTTGTTTCCTTTGAAACCGTTAAAAAAAATGTGCAGGGAATGATGCACCAGTTTTATGCAATCGCTGGCGGCAATACTTTTATACTTGCACCGCCAGGTTATGATATTGAAAACATACAGAAAAGAATACCGGCGTTTATTGAAAAGAATTTTGGTAAAGACCTTGCCAAAGAAGCAAGATTACCATTGCAACCTTTAAAAGATATTCATTTCGACCAGCGCTATTTAAACCATGACGTTACAGCTACTACTTCCAAAAATACTTACTGGGCACTCTCAGCCATTGCCGTGTTTATTATAATTATAGCCTGCATAAATTTTATCAACCTGGCAACAGCACAGGCTATCCGGCGTGCAAGGGAAATAGGTGTGAGAAAAGTGCTCGGGTCAACACGTTCTCAATTGATTGGCCAGTTTCTTGGCGAAACTACGCTGATGGTTATTATAGGTTTAATTATTGCGCTGGTGGGTGTCATTTTATTTTTGCCACAGCTTGCCCAATGGCTCGATATAAAAATAACTGTTCAGCAACTGGCT
>JBDUAY010000321.1:0-6886 GCA_040004415.1 Bacteroidota bacterium
GCTTTTTCTTTTGACGCATTGCCGAATACTTCATAGGCATGAAGCATATCATGCAGCTTAAAATGGTGCGTAATTAATTTTTTAGGGTCCAATTTTCCGGATGACACTGTTTTCATCAGCATCGGCGTTGTATTGGTATTTACTAAACCCATGGTGATGGTTATATTTTTAATCCACAAATCCTGTATCTGCAGCGACACCGGTTGGCCATGCACGCCAATATTGGCAATGTGGCCGCCGGGACGCACAATATGCTGACAGATATCGAAGGTTGCCGGAAGGCCAACGGCTTCAATAGCTACGTCTACGCCGTCTTTTGTTTCTGCTGCTATTCTTTTTATTGCATCTTCTTTAGCAGTATGAATGGTATCGGTAGCACCGGATTTTTTTGCCTGCTGCAAGCGGTTTTCGTCAAGGTCTATCATATAGATTTTTGCAGGGGAATAAAACTGAGCAGTTAGTAAAGCAGACATTCCTATTGGCCCTGCGCCAACAATTGCAATGGTATCACCCGGTTTTACGCATCCGTTTATAACACCGATTTCATGGCCCGTTGGTAATATATCGCTCAGCATCACCATCGCCTCTTCGTCGGATCCTGCAGGAACAGGATAGAGACTGTTATCAGCATGCGGTATGCGGACATATTCAGCTTGTGTACCATTAATAAGGTTTCCCAAAATCCAGCCGCCATCTTCGCAATGCCCGTATAGTTGTTTTTTGCAGTATTCGCACGTGCCATCAGCAGTGATGCATGATATAATTACATGGTCACCCTTTTTAAAATTCCTTACTGCAGTGCCCACTTCTTCTACTACGCCAACACCCTCATGACCCAGTGTCGTTCCGGGCTTTACAGAGGGCGTTTTGCCATGTAAAATACCGAGATCAGTTCCGCATATCGTTGTCTTCAGAATTTTAACCAGTGCATCAGTTGGTTTTTGAAGTGATGGCTTGCGTATTTCTTTCCATTCTATTTTGCCGGGCCCATCATATACAAGCCCTTTCATTGATGTATGATAGCCAGGTTCTTTTTTACTTAAGGGTTCGCCGGTTTGTGAGGGGATGGTTTTCTTTGTAACGATTGATTGTTTTTTTTCAATTGCTGCTGGCATATTATAAGTTTAATGCTATTAGTGAATTTCAGTACTAACAGCAAGGTAGTGTCCTTCCAGCATTTAAGCATTACACAATCCTGTGAAAAACTTACATCAATCACAGTTCCTGTAAACAGGCACTGTTTATTCATTCAACAATACAGAAACAATTGTTACTTTAACCTGGTGTTCCATTCCGTCGTCTTTAAGCGTAATCATTTTACCTTTCTGCACCTCCGCGTCAACTGTTACAGCTGCTTCTTCTGCATTATTTATTTGTATTACTTCAATATGATACATGGCAGTCTTATACCGGTAGTGAACTTTAAATGATTTCCATTCATCCGGAATGCAGGGGTTGAATTTCAGCTTATTCCCTTCCTGTTGCAGGCCCAGGAAAGATTCGGTAATGAGACGGTAGAACCAGCCTGCTGAACCCGTGTACCATGTCCAGCCACCGCGCCCTGCGTGCGGGGCACGTGAATAAATATCAGCCGCCAGCACATAGGGTTCAACTTTGTAAATGGATACTGCTTGCGGCGTTTTACCATGGTTAACGGGGTTGATCATGTTTAATAATTCCCAGACACGTGTTCGCTTTCCAAGTTTTGCAAAAGCCATAATCATCCATACGGCCGCGTGTGTGTATTGTCCGCCGTTTTCTCTTACACCAGGTAGATATCCTTTTATATAACCCGGGTTTACGTCAGATGTATCAAATGCGGGTTCCAGGAGCTGAATAATACCCACATCTTTTTTAACGAGGTTTTGATAGGCAGATTCCATAGCAGTAACAACCCGGTCCGCATTTCCGGCGCCAGATAAAACGGCCCAGCTTTGCGCAATAGAATCAATCTTACATTCTTCATTGGAAGCAGAACCCAGTGCAGTGCCATTGTCGAACCAGGCACGCTTATACCATGCACCATCCCACGCATATTTATCAATATTATCTTTTAATTGCTGTGCTTGCATAATGCATGTATTTGCAAATGCAGGATCATTTTGTAATGTTGCAATTTTTTCAAACTGCATAAGTATTTCATAGAGAAAGAATGCCAGCCACACGCTTTCACCTTTACCATGCTGGCCAACTTTATCCAGGCCGTCATTCCAGTCTCCGGTACCTATTAAAGGAAGGCCATGCTCACCAAAATTCAATCCATGCATGATTGATTTCACACAATGATCGTAAACACTGGCAGATTGGGCTGATTGAACCGGCAGATCATAATAAGATTCCTCACCGGCATTCAATAAACGGCCTTCCAGGAAATACGCTCGCTCATTCAATATGAGTGAATCGCCCGTATGCAAAATATACGCTGTTGTTACAAAAGGAAGCCATAAGTAATCATCAGAAATCTTTGTTCTGACGCCACGTCCTGATGGTGGATGCCACCAATGTTGCACATCGCCTTCTTTAAACTGATGTGCGGCGCATAACAAAATTTGTGCTCTTGCCAGTTGCGGCGCTGCATGCATCAGAGATAACACGTCCTGTAACTGATCCCTGAAACCAAATGCCCCGCCGGATTGATAGAAGCCACTCCTTGCCCAAAGCCTGCATGAAAGTGTTTGGTAGGTTAACCAGCCGTTTGAAATAACATTAAGGGCTGCATCGGGCGTTTCTACCTTTACAGACCCCAGTGTATTTGCCCAGTATTTTTTTACATTTTCCAATGATTCAAGTGCCGCTACACTTCCCCTGTATTTTATAGCAGTTGCGCTTGCATCCCGGCTGTCTTTTCCCGCGCCCAGTCTAAAAATAATTTCCTGTTCTTCTCCATCTGCCACATCAAAAGGAACCTGGATGGCAGCGCAGGGATCCAACGCCAGTCCGATTTTACCAGAAAGCTTTATCCTTGACATCGCATCGGGTTTTTGCAGGTTGCCGTTCCGGCCGATAAATTCATTACGGTCAGCAGTAAACGATTTTGTAAGGTAGTCCACATCAAAAAATGCTACCCGTTGCGAAAATTCTGTGTTGTATGGGTTCCTCGAAAAAATAGCCCCGCTGTCCGGGTCAATTTCTGTATGAATGTACATGGCCGTTTTCATCCTGTTATCTCCCAATACCCATTCTATGTAACCAGTGGCTGATAACTTGCGTGGCCTGCCAGATTGGTTACGAATTTTCAATACCGTAAATTTTACTGCGTCCGCGATATCGGTATACACCGTCATTTCAGAATAAATACCATCTTCCATGTGTTCAAAAACACTATAGCCAAATCCATGACGCGTAACGTAAGGCAGCTTGCCCCCTGCCGGGAGCAGTGTTGTTGACCAATAGCGACCACTTTCCTCATCCCGCAAATAAAATACTTCGCCGCCCTGATCACAAACAGCATCATTGTTCCATGGCGTGAGCCTTAATTCATGTGCATTCTCTGTCCACGTGTAGGCCGAACCGCTTTCTGAAACAACTGTACCAAAATGAGGGTTGGCAATTACGTTTACCCATGGCGCAGGTGTTTTATTTTTGTTATTGATACTAATAACGTACTCGCTGCCATCGGAAGAAAAACCACCCAGCCCATTGAAAAATAAAAGATCTGCTGGTGCAGTAACAGGTGTTAAGATTGGGACATGCGTTTGTACAGGAATAATATAGGGGATTGGTTTTTTTACCGGCAGTTTATTTTTGGCCTGCTCTGCCAATGTTCCATTGTTGTCTGAAATAATAATCCTGGCGACCGTTTGAAATAGAACCCTGTCTTCTTCTGAGATTTGATCAGATGCCCTGATAAAAATGCCACCCGAATGATCCCTTAATTCTACAGGAATGATTGCCTGGATCTCATTTTGAAAAGCCTGGCGGTAGCCACTGTATTCTTCATTCCAGATGACCAAATCTACCACAAGACCTTTCAGACGCCAGTAAGCATGCGCCTGCACAAGTTGCTTTACCAGTTGCATGTTAACCTGTTTTTCCATTTTTAACAATACAATGGGTAAATCTCCTGATATGGAATAGCTCCATAAACCCGATTGCTGGCGATGGTTATTGATAAGTATAGATTGGTCTGCCCGAAACGACGCGTTGCAATAGAGGATAGAATTAGCAAGGCTTGCATATACCTGGGCTTCTGCTTCAGAAACATTGATTTGCCTTAATACTACCTGGCTATGTGTCCAGGCCATTTCAAATACACGATCTTTATGTGGTTTATTATCCTGGTATTTATTAATCAGGTCCTGGCAAATTTCTTTTGTTTCAGCAATGCCGATTACAAGGTCAAGTATAATTTTTTCTTCTGGTTCAAGTGTTATTTTGTACCGGATAGATACAATTGGATCAAGTACGGAGCCCTGGCTTCCTGAGAGCGGGCCTGCCTTTTGCATCGCCTTTGGACGTACCGTGGTATTTCCACGGCCAATGAATTCCATGCGGTCTGTCTCATAAGAAATTTCTTCTGCGGGTTTTCCTTCTGTTGCCATCAAATGAAACATGCAGGGAGATACTTCCTCAGCAGACCGGGGGCGCCTTGTGCAGATGATCGCATGCTGGTGAGGAATGATTTCTGTTTGCACAAAAAGATTACTGAATGCTGGTTGTATTAAGTCTGAAGCGGCGGGCGCCATTACTACCTCTGCATAACTGGTAACCTCAATTGTTTTTCTGATAGCTGAACTGTTTGTGATATGAATTCTTCTGAGTTCTATATCATCTTCCGGCGATACCACCAGTTCCGTATGTGATTCTATTCCGTTACTGGCAGAATGAAAGTCTGCGCGGCCCTGCGAAAATGCAACTTCGTATTTTTCTGATTTTTTCAGTGCCGGCTGGTGTGTATTTGACCAGAACGCATCAGATGTTAAATCGCGCACATAACAAAATACGCCCCAGTTATCGCAGGTATAATCCTCACGCCAACGCGTAACCGCAATTCCTTTCCAGCGGCTGTAACCACCACCGGCATTGGTTACCATTACGTGATACCTGCCATTGGATAACAATTGCACTTCAGGTACGGGTGTATCCGGCGTATGGATGACCCTGGTCTCATTGCCGCTTGCCACATAATTGGTATCGGCAATGTCTGTGGTGTGTGCAAAAAAGGCAGTTGCCCGGGGAATTCTTTCCTGTAGTAATAAAAGTGTTGCTCTAAATTGCGGCTCTGCTTCAAATAATTTTTGCATGGGCTTATCGTGAAGCAGGTACGCTAATGATAGCAGGCTCATTCCGTGATGATGCGCCATGAATGAATAAATGATAGCGCTTGTTTGCCCTCTTTGTAAACGGGATGGTGTATAATCAATCGCTTCATATAATCCATAACGCCCTTCCAGTCCTTTTTTCTGAAGTATTTCCAGGTTTTCACATGCCTTTTCAGGAGCCACCATTAATGCAAGTGCAGATGCATAGGGCGCAATAACCGCATCTTCTTCAAGCCCGCGTTTCAACCCAAGGCCCGGCGCACCAAATGCACGGTATTGATAATTGAAGTTAGCATTGATCATATTATAACAGGATTCTGATATGCCCCAGGGCAAACCTGTTTTTTTACCATATTTAATCTGCCAGGCAACCGCAGCTTTGTTTGTTTGATCGAGAAGTGTGTTCTCATAAGTTGGCATTACAAGCAAGGGCATCAGATATTCAAACATGGAACCACTCCAGGAAAGAAGAATTGAATCTCCGTCTACATTGGTTAGTAGCCTTCCCAATGCAAACCAGCTCATTTCAGGAAGCTTTCCCTGGGCAATACATATAAAAACGCAAAGCCTTACTTCAGAAGCAAGCAGGTCATAAAAACTCGTATCCTTAATATGGTCCTGCACGTTATAGCCAATAGTAAAAAGATGGCTTGATGTATCATATAAAAAATCCCATTCCATATCTGCCAGGTCGTTGCATTGCTGCGCAAGAATTTCTGTTGCAGTCATTAAGGAAGTACATTGAAAAGACGATGCTGAAAGGGCGGTGTGAAACAGTTCCAGCCAATCGTTCTCACTGGTAGTATAACCCTTGCTTTGCTGAAGGTTGCTGTCCTCCTGTAATGCACCTATTGTTTTTAATAATTCTGTCCATGTACAATCTTGATCAACTGTAACATCTGACGCGAAAACGGCAGGAGCAGTCGTGAGCAGGATCCATGGTGTAAACAACAATACTTCTTTCTGCAAACGCTCTGATTGGTCTTTAAATAATCGCTTCCAGCAATACGTGTCACTTTCCGGATCGTTATTCAGCTTTTCATAGGCAACACGGAAATGCTCTGCTATTGAATCACTGTATTTTTTAATTTCTAAAACCGTCAGTGAAGTTGCCTTACAAGCAGCATCCAAATCAATTTTTACTTGTTGCAGGCATCCTGCGCCTTTTTCCTTCGCCGTGTCAGTAAGCACACCTAACGTGTCACGTAGTCCATAAAATAATTTTACGACTGAAATAGTTTGATTGGGTATTGCCAGTAAACCCTGCCGCAGTACCAGCAGGTGGCCAGCAAGATTTCCGCTGTCAACCGTAGAAATGTATTTAGGAAATAAAGGGTTTAATGATTCGGTGTCATACCAGTTATAAAAATGGCCTTTGTGTTTTTCCATTTTGTTCATGGTGCTGATTGTTTTTGTTGTTCTTTCAATCAGCTGGCTGGTAGTGATGTATCCGAAATCGCGGGCCGTTAAGCTGGCAAGCAGTGATAGCCCAATATTGGTAGGCGATGTACGATGGGCAGTTTGTTGTGTTGGCTGCTCCTGGAAATTATCGGGGGGCAACCAGTTGTCCCCGGCTACAACAAAATGTTCAAAAAAGGCCCAGGTTTTTCTTGCCAGTTTTTGAA
>JBDUAY010000322.1:0-6883 GCA_040004415.1 Bacteroidota bacterium
GATTTTCTGCACCTTGTTTGAAAATAATATCAGCCAATGGTTCCAATCCTTTTTCAATTGCCTGGGTAGCTTTTGTTTTACGCTTTGGTTTATACGGCAAGTAAATATCTTCCAGGATGGTGGTATCGTAGCAATCTTCTATCCGTTGCTTTAAATCAGGTGTTAATTTACCAAGGCCTTCGATTGTTTTTATAACGGTTTCTTTGCGTTTATCCAGCTCCGTAAAATATTTTATCTCTTCTACCACATTGCCGATCACTACTTCATCTGCATTGCCCGTGGCTTCTTTGCGGTACCGCGCCATAAAAGGAATGGTAGCGCCTTCTGCTTGTAAATCATGTATGCTGATGACTTGTTTAATGGCAAGACTTAACTTCTCTGCTATCTTCTGAATATATTTTACTTCCATAAATTTATGTGTTCAATTTTTGTACGGCATAAAATTATCGTACCACAGTTTAAGCCTACAGAATTTACCACCAAAATAAAATAACTGTGGCACCTTAATTTTAACCGGGCAGCAAATGTAAACGATGAATTGGAAGAAAGCACGAATGAATTATCAACATGGTGGAAAGAAGTATACGTGCCACGGTTAAAATTTCAGAACTATCATTAAATGGTAAATAACCGTGGCACGCTTTTAAAATTACTACTTTTTAATTACCCAAAACTTCATTAAGAATAGCATTAATCTCCCCCGCCCTGTTCATTACCATTAAATGACCACCTTTTGAAATAACATGCGTAGGTTTCGTAAATCGTATGGGCAATACCTCATCTTTTGTACCGTGGATATGTATGTATGATAACGGAAGATCTTCATTCTTCCATTTTAAAATAGCGTCCATCGCCCAGTAAATAAATTTGCTGTCGCTTTCCCGGATAATATCGCGCAGCAGAAGCTTATCTTCTTCTGATTCTGTAGTAAACAGGCGTTTATATTTCGAAGCCGATTTTACGAATGATACGGGCACCAGTTTATGTAGCCTCAATGCACCCACGCCTTTAAAATAAAAAGGTAATTGTTTTGAAGAAGGTACACTCGATATTAAAATGGTGAAGGCTGGTGTATATTCCCTGGCGATTTCAGTTGTTATCATTCCACCCATCGATAAACCAATGATGCCAAATGGTTCGCTTGCATCAATTTTTTCAGCGAGCCTTAGTGCATAATTTTTTAACGATTCTTTTTCCAGCGGATCAATCCATTCTAAAAATACCCGTTCACAATGCGATGGTAATTTAATATTTTTAAACACCCTGCTATCCGCCGCAAGCCCACTTACGAAGTACACTTTCATAAGACTAAAACTAAGAAGAATATTGCTGATTACGGGATTTTGCGATTTTGTGATTTTGTGATTTTTTAACATGATAAATCAAAAGAAACCGCCCACCCCGGCATTGCAAAATCAGCAATCCTTTGCGGCGCTGTCAACAGATCAACCTATCAACCAATCAACTAACTTCGCCGCATGGATATCAAGAATAATATACTGGAAACCATTGGCCATACACCACTAATACGGTTGAATAAAATAACTAAAAGCCTGCCCTGCATGGTGCTGGCAAAAGTTGAATATTTTAATCCCGGCAATTCTATCAAAGATCGTATGGCGTTAAAGATGCTCGAAGTGGCTGAACAGGAAGGCAAAATAAAACCCGGTGGTACTATTATTGAAGGCACCAGCGGTAACACGGGTATGGGACTTGCACTGGCAGCCTGTGTAAAAGGATATAAATGCATTTTTACCACAACTGATAAACAGTCAAAGGAAAAAGCAGACATTTTAAAAGCAGTGGGTGCAGAAGTAATTGTTTGTCCAACCAATGTTGAACCCGAAGATCCGCGTTCTTACTATTCAGTTTCAAAACGACTGGCAACAGAAGTACCGAATTCATGGTATGTAAACCAGTACGATAATCTTGCTAACCGACTCGCGCATTATGAACAAACCGGTCCGGAAATTTGGGAACAGACCGGCGGCAAAATAACGCACCTGGTTGTTGCAACCGGCACTGGCGGAACAATCGTTGGCACTGGAAAATACCTGAAAGAAAAAAATCCTAATATTAAAGTATGGGCCATTGATAGTTATGGTTCATTACTTAAAAAATATTTTGAGACCGGCGAAGAAGATCAGAAAGAAGTGTATCCGTACATCAGTGAAGGTTTTGGTGAAGATTTTGTTCCCGCCAATTACGATATGCAATACATTGATGAGTTTACAAAAGTGACTGATAAAGATGGCGCGGTGATGGCCAGGCGCATTGCAAAAGAAGAAGGATTGTTTTGTGGTTACAGTGCCGGTAGCTGTTTGCAGGGATTGTTTCAACTGAAAGATCAATTGAAAAAAGATGATATGGTGGTATTGATTTTTCATGACCATGGCAGCCGGTATGTAGCAAAAATTTATAATGATCAATGGATGATGGAACGCGGTTTTTTAGATGTAAAAACTTTTAAAGACATTGTAAACGGACGTGCTGCAAAACAAAAGCTGGTACATGTAGAACCACAGCATACGGTATCAGAAGCAGTTGCTTTAATGAAGAAATATGACATAGAGCATTTGCCGGTGATGAAAGATGAAAAGATTGTAGGTTCCATTAGTGAGAATGGTTTGTTTCAAAAAGTTTTTTCTAACCCGGATATAAAAAATGCGACTGTTTCATCTGTTATAGAAGCTGCCTTTCCGCTGGTGGAGTTTACAACCCCGGTAGAAAAATTAAGTACATTAATTAATAAAGAAAATGGCGCTGTTTTGAGCAAAGATGATACAGGTAATTACCACATTGTAACTAAATACGACGTGCTGAATGCACTTAGTAAATAGCAGCATTTGTTATATTAAAAAAAATAGGGATGTGACGAAAGCCTCATTCCTATTGACTTTTAGAAGAACTGATGATTTTGCAATGTAAATCTGCGCATTTGAGCAATGGTAATTTTACGGAGTTAAAACGTATGTTACACACTGAATGGGTTAAATACCGAAGGTTAAAGATCGGTTAAAAGCGCGCTTGTATACCCTATTCGTGGTATATATCTTTGTATCAGAAGTTGATTGGTATTTGAATCCAATATCCATACAAAATCCTAACAAAGAAATTCAGTATCCTAAAGCCGTAATTCAATACCAATACCTAAAGAAAATCCAGAAAATCCAGTATCAGTCAACTTTCTTTTTTTAAAAACCGGTCATTAAAGTAATATCCTAAATCCAACGTCCCTGTAGAAAACCGTCCGTATCCAAAAGAAAAACCTGTTCCTGAAAAGAAACAAAACACCCCTATCCTAAGAAAACCTATATCCAATTATCTCTGAAAAACAATCTTTTAATCTCCAGTACCCTCCTGCTGAATATTCATTTGGCAGGAGGCAAACGAGTTTTTGGTGACGATGTGCGAGGGATGATGTACCGATAGCTCTTTTTTTTTACTCATTCGTTCCTTCATCTATACCTGCTTTTCTTAACCCGATTTTTCTGACGTTTTTACAGCGTAATTTGTGCCAAAGCTCCGGCAATGGCCATTTATACAGATCAAACAGGCAAAAGTATTTCGCTATCAACAATCCCCACGCGTATTATTTCACTTGTTCCTTCGCAAACAGAATTATTATATGATCTCGGACTGGACAAACAAGTCATCGCGATCACTAAGTTCTGCGTACATCCAAAAGAATGGCATCGCGACAAAACCAACATTGGCGGCACAAAATCTGTAATCATTAAAAAGATAAAAGCATTACACCCAGATTTAATCATTGCTAATAAAGAAGAAAATATAAAAGAACAGGTAGATGAATTATCGACCCACTACCCTGCATGGATAAGCGATATCAGCAACCTGCAGGAAGCACTACGAATGATTCATTCAATTGGGTTAATAACTGACACGCTTGAAAAAGCGGAGGCAATGATTGAAACAATCGAAATGCGTTTTGCCCGGGTACCAAAAATTAACGGCGCTATCAGAACAGCCTATTTAATCTGGCAAAATCCTTACATGACTGCTGGCAGCGATACATTTATACACGATATGCTGGCGAGATGTGGTTTTGAAAATATTTTCAATGACCAAACACGTTACCCAACGGTAACGATTGAAGAAATAAAAAACCGGCGTTGCGAATTACTATTGCTTTCTTCAGAACCATTCCCTTTCAAACAAAAGCATGCAGAAGCCTTGCAAACGCAGCTACCATCAACAAAAATAATATTAGTTGATGGAGAAATGTTTAGCTGGTATGGAAGCAGAATGTTGCACGCGCCGGAATATTTCAACGCACTGCAGAAAAAATATATTTTTGATTGAGTGATTGTGGGATTTTGAGATTGCCAAACGTGTTCCATGAAAAGCAATCTCAAAATCAGCAATTCTGGCTTATTACCGTAACTTCATCCCCATGAGTTTTGGAGATCAACCAGCTGTTTTTGCAAAGGACGAACCAGACAAACCGTCGCGCAAGAAACCGATGTTTCCGGTTAATGATCAGTTACGCAGCTATCTCAACCGGCACGGCCGTGAAGTTAAATTACCAGTTGCTTACCGCGACTTGCTGAACTATACTTACTCTGTACCCATCATGGACAAAAATGGAAAAGATACGTATTGGGAAAGCGTTAGCTACGATATGCGCGAATGGAATTATATACGCGACGGACTTGTAAATATATATGCCATCTTAAAAACAGAAGGCGATCTCACCTTCACCAAACACCTGGATGTAGCCCGCATCGACTACTGTACATTTGGCAATTCTCATCCATTCCGCATCCGCATCGTTAATAAATTTAACGACAACTACGATCATTATTATATAAAAATTGCTGATGCGTCGCGTATTTACGGACTTGAACTGGAACATATCCTTTCGCCCAACCGCATTACTTTTTTCACGCAAAATAACACGCTGGTAGAAGAACATATACCCGGCATACCGGGCGATGTTTTTATCAAACAATATTTAGAAACAATCGACACCAATAAAATAAGACTGGCAAAAGAGTTTGTAAAATTTAATGAACGTTGTTTTGTACGGTTGCTGGGCGATATGCGTAGTTATAACTTTGTGGTAGATATAACGCCGGATATCGAAGATTACCAATACCGCATCCGCTGCATTGATTTTGATCAGCAATCTTATGAAGGAAGAAAAAACTTATACCTGCCGCAATTCTTTAAAGAAAATAAAGCATTTGTTGATTTGTCGTTGAAACATCTCAATAAGGACTCCATTGCGCAATACCAGGCGGAAGAACGCACTTTAATGACTTTTCGCCTTGCTTCAGCCAGGTATCGCATCAAAGAATTATTAGATATTATGTCGAAAGATCAAATATCTACGCCTGGTAAATTGCAGCAGCTAAAGACGGAACTGGCTGCCATGTATGGCAATAGCCCGGCGTTTTTAAATTGCCGGAGTATGGGCCAGCTGCTGAAAAGAAATTTGAAACAAACCTTGCAGAAAAACCTGCTGCTGATACCTAAGATTCAAAGCCGTTTTGAGGACTGAAAAGGATTGCTGATTTTGAGATGGGAAATTGTTACAGCAAACAGTGATGGTATTATCTTTTTATATTAATGCTTCTTTTCAATCAAATAATCGCACCTCACCAAATCCCAAAATTCCTCAAACTACCCTATCTTAGCGCCACATTTTACGATTGCCTGCGTTTTTAAAACCAATTTTATCAAAACAAAAACTGCAAAGTTTCTACAAACATGAAAAAGTACAAACCAGGGGTATTATTCGGCGAAGAGCTGGAAGCACTCTACAAAGACGCCAAAGCAAACGAATTTGCATTACCTGCTGTCAATACGATTGGTACTGACAATATTAATGCTGCATTGGAAACAGCCGCGAAAGTAAATTCACCCATAATTATACAATTCTCCAATGGCGGTGCTCAGTTTATTGCCGGCAAAGGAATGCCAAATGATAAATTACAGGCTAATATTTCTGGCGGTATTTCCGGTGCATTGCATATTCACAATGTTGCCAAACATTATGGCGTACCTGTTATTTTACATACGGACCACGCTGCAAAAAAATGGTTACCCTGGATAACAGGATTGATTGATGCAGGCGAACAATTTTATAAAGAAAAAGGCCAGCCGTTATTCAGTTCACATATGCTTGACCTGTCTGAAGAACCCATTGAAGAAAACATTCACACCTCTGTTGAATTCTTTAAACGCATGCAGCCACTGGGTATGGCCATTGAGATAGAACTGGGTGTTACCGGTGGCGAAGAAGACGGTGTTGATAACAGCGGTATTGAAAATGATAAATTATATACGCAACCGCAACATGTGGCATTTGCGTACACAGAATTAAGTAAAGTGGGCCCCTTGTTTTCTGTTGCTGCTGCATTTGGAAATGTACACGGTGTGTACAGTCCGGGCAATGTTGAATTAAGGCCAATCATTTTGAAAAACAGCCAGGATTATATAGAAAAAGAATTAAAGACCGGGCCAAAGCCTGTTTACTTTGTGTTTCATGGTGGAAGCGGATCTCCACAACACCAGATAAGAGAAGCCATCGGTTACGGTGCAATTAAAATGAATATTGATACCGATTTACAATGGGCTTTCTGGGAAGGGATTCTTGGTTTCTATAAAAAGAACGAAGCATACCTGCAGGGACAATTAGGCAATCCGGAAGGCAAAGACAAACCGAATAAGAAATTCTATGACCCGCGTGTTTGGTTGCGCAAGGCACAAGAAACATTTTCAAAAAGACTGGAGACGGCATTTGAAGATCTAAATTGCATTAATAGGAACGCATAATATCAAAGCCCTGCATTTAACAGCAGGGCTTTGTTTTACTGGTTACCTTTGTTTTACTGGTTACATTATTACCTATTCCAAC
>JBDUAY010000323.1:0-6877 GCA_040004415.1 Bacteroidota bacterium
AAAATTCCCCATAAACTTTTTTTACTACTGTCTTCGCCACCGGTGCCTCCGCAATTATTAACCGGGTGGCTAAGATCAATCGAAGTTCTTTTCAATGATTGTCCACCATCGGCAGACTCGGCAAGGCCAGCCTGCTTAACACTTATATTAGCTTTGTCATCAATTGAAAAACGAAAAGGCTCATCGTCCGGTCCTGCAACACTGTCGCCTTTGATCATCATGTATGAAATCACACCTTTTATGTCTTTATTTTCTTTTGCAGCTACTGTAACATCAATCGTGACTATATTTTCAAAATAATGAATAAGAAGTCCGCCCAGCAATGGTTCTTTAACAGATTTGAGATCGCCATTTTCATTCTTTTTTGTAATCGCGGCAAAGGCAAGTGAAGCGGAGTCTAATTTTATACGCGTATTGGGTTCATCATCTTTAGCTGTAACAGAAAATAATTTCCATCCTTTTTCTATAGCAGCGCTAAATAAAAGATGATACATGCCGTCTGATGATTTGGAAGCAGCGAACTTCCAGTTAACTGTTTTTTTTGACGCTATGGTATCCTGCGCAACTATATTAAAAATCAGTAAGCACAATACAAGAGAAAGTAAAAGTTGTTTCATTGCGGTATTATTATAAAACCAACGGGTTCCTTTTGCAAAGAACCCGCTTTTATAAAGATGATGTATGTCGCACGGAAGACTATCCTCCAATATTAACTCTAAAATCTACGGTCGATGGCGGCAGGCACTGACTGTCGTTGCAAACCATAAATTCTACCGATCCCGCCAAATTCGTTTTAATATTTCCTTTCAATTTTACCAGTTGCACAAAATCAACCGTCCGCTCATAAAACTGCACCGTTCCACCCCATACTTCTTCTTTTTTCCTGATCAGCTTTCCGTCTTCTTTCACTTTACCGTCGAGCACTGCCAACGGACTATTCGTAAATTTAAAAACGGTTGGTAAAGGCCCTTCCACACCTGCATTTTGAGCGTACATATGATAATTGGCCCCAATAGTAGCTGTCATGTGGACTTCATATGTTTTATCTGCAATTTTTTTTGCACTATATACCCATTGTACCTGTTTTACAGACTGGGCATTAACGGTTCCTGCTATCAACAGTAAGAGTAAAAAGTATATTTGTTTCATACGTGGTAAATGGTTTGCACAAGAACGTAAACCTGGGTGTAAAGTTCAAAAATACTATGCTAATAAAAAGGTAAATAATTAAACAAGTTCCGGAAGGCGGTTCATAATCAGCGCCTTCATAATCAATCGTCCGTCTGTATTGCCCAGCGCAACTGTGCAGGCGCGTTCGGGATGTGGCATCATGCCAAATACATTCCGGGTGGCATTGCAGATGCCGGCTATGCTCCTGGTTGCACCATTGGGATTTGCTGCATCCGTTATGTTGCCGTCTTCATCACAATAGCGATATATTACCTGGTCGTTTGCCTCCAGCTCATCCAGTATTTTTGCATCTGCAAAATAACGGCCTTCACCATGGGCAACCGGCACTTTCAAAGCCTTATCTGAACCAATACCTTTAATGTAAATGTTTTTGCAAACAAATTGCTGATGGGCATTTCTCAATAAAACGCCTGGCAGTAAATGAGATTCGCATAAAATCTGGAAGCCATTGCATACACCCAATACTTTACCACCTTTATTGGCAAATTCAATTACGCTTTGCATCATCGGGCTAAAACGCGCAATAGCGCCGCAACGCAGGTAATCACCGTAAGAAAACCCCCCTGGCAATACCAGGCAATCATCCGCAGAAAACATGCTGATGTCTTTATCTTTATGCCAGAGCATAATCACCTCCTGGTTAAGATCATTTTGCAGGGCATCCTGCATGTCCCGATCACAATTAGAGCCTGGAAATACTACAACACCAAATTTCATAATCAAAAATATTTGGAAAACGTAAAGATAACTTAAAAACCATTTTGTGATCGCTGATTTATTGATGCCTGATTTCTTTTGTTCGGTTTCATACAATTTCTTTGCGGGCTTGTTGAAAATCAAAGATCCCGGGCTGGATGGCCACTATAATTAAACCCAATGCCGCTATTTCCTGATTTCTTCTGCGCGGCTAAACCTCATTTGCTTTTAATTTGCGCCCTTTGTACAAGACATCAGACAATCAGATATCTCAATGTACAGTATAATTAAGCATGATGGCAAACGCAAAAATAGCCCAGTGCAATAAAGATGGTAACCAGCGCCCCGGAAGATAATAATATGCAGCTGCGTGAAAAGCCGCCAGTGGCACTACCACCGGCAACCAGGGCAAGTAATTGGTACCGGGATTCAGCATAATAATAAGAACGGACACTATCAGCAACATGAGTAATAAGCTCCAGCTTTTACGCATTTGTATAAGCATCTTACCCAGGTTGGATTGTGCATACCAGGCACCTATTAAAAAAGGTACAACCATAAATATAATGCCACCTGTTATCCATAAAGAAGACGGCAACCGTGGCAGGTGAAAAGAAATATGCGGAATTACTTTATTCCAGTTCCATTCATTGCTTAAAAATAATATGACGAATAGAAAATAATACGGCGTTGTAAATCCCAGCAGCGCCACCAGCCATTCGGTAATTCGAAATGGCCTGGTAACAGCCAACGCAAACATCAGCAACAAAAGAAAAACAACTGCCGGGCTATAAATAAGCGGTAAAATACCCACCAGCATACTAACATTAAAAATGGCCGTTTTTGGATTCGGATGACTGTACATATTGGTTAACCGGTACCAAATCCATATCAGCAGCGAATTAACCAGCAAGGGGGCAGAAAACAGGTTCCACTCATGTAACAGCGACGTAATAAGTATATAAGACATGCCAATTAAAAAATTGGACTTTGGCAAAAGTTTTAAAGAATTACCAATGCGGTTTAATAAGGTTGCCTGGGCAAATAGCAGGATAAAAGCAAGGACGGAATAAACCAACGGACTTCCGCCGGCAAACGATTCAATAAACTTTACGATGATATTGAAGATGTAATTATCCCCTTCATTGACCATGTGTTTTTCTGGATGGAGAAAAAAGGGAAACTTAAGTGCAAGCGCGTAGATAAGCAATATGAATGCGTTACCGGGATTTTTTTGTTTAAAGATTCCGATCACATGGTTTTTTTTTAGGGATTTTGCTTAATACTCAATTTTAGCAAAGCAAAGATAGTTGCGATACACACACGGTACAATTACCTGGCGGCCGGAAACCTGTTTTCCGGAACGTGTCATAAACTCATATCCTTTATCAAGATTTTTTAGTGTGGGGTTGCGTGTAATTTTTCCGTCTGCGCCAACGCTTTGATCATTGAGCATAATAGTGCGTTTTTCAGACATGTTAAATAAGAAGTGAATATCCGCGCCGGTATTTACGAGCTGGAAAGAGATCATATTATCGCTTTCATCATCGTACTGTGTTTTAGGGATTACGCTGCTCCAGTCGATAGACCCATCTTTGTTATAAGATAGTATCATGATGTTCTCTGCGTTGTAACGTGTGTTTAGGCCATTGTTCCAGCGGTTCCAGGGACTGTTGAAATAGCCATACGGTGAGTAATTATAATAATCCAGCGGCGACGACCACGGATTGCCATATCCCAGGTAATCCCAGCGGTTAAAATTGTTTCCTCTCGAAGTATTGTATTCAGATTCAGACACTACCAGGTAACCACCATCTTTTCTTACAATAATATTTTTTATAAAATAATCATTAAAAGCAATGCGCACAGATGCATCCTGTCCTTTTGCGTTGGCCCGCAGTTCTTCACTAAACAAACTACTGATTTCTCTTATTTTAGTGTTTGTTGATTTGTTCCAGAGTAAGGAATAGAGCCCTTCAATATTGCCCCGCTTTTGTTTGTAATAAAACGCATTCAGCAGTATTCTTTTATTGGTATTATCTGCTTTTAGTTTTATCTCATCCAGTATTTTGCCATCCAGTTCTATGTTGGTTACAGACAGCTGAGATGAATCAGGATATTTGATAACCATGGAAAGTTTGGTAATATATTCATTGTTGTTCTGGCGTAAAAATTTACCAAATACCAGTTCGCCATCATTGGTTAGTAAGAAATCGGTAAAGAAATCATTCCGTTCTTCCATTTGGATACCCATGCGGTCTTTATGCTGCAAGAGAAGTTCTTTGTTAAAGAGCAGGGTTGTAAAAACAAAATTTTCACGGTTTTTACTGTTTATTTTGAACACCATGATATTTTGTTTGTCATCACTGACAATGGTCGTGTAGATTTTATTGTTGCCGGAGAGACCAATTTGCGTAGTATCAAGCTCTATCGGTTCGGTCATTGTTTTAACGTTCGCATCCAACTTGGCGGCCATGCAATGCACAACGCCTTTTCGCTGAAATTCATAAATAACATAAAAAAAATCAGGATAGGCTACAAAATCAACATTAATCAGCTGCTGATCCGGCGTAAAATCCAGCTTCACCCGTTCCTTCATTTTCATATCGTTATCATAGATACAAACTGCATCATCATTTCGGTTTGATTTATACACCAGGAAATTGCCATTCATTTTACCAATAATTTCAAAATTGGTACGGCGGCTGTCTTCTTTCTCCGGTTCTGAATACACTATTCTTGGTGCCTGCGCTTTTGCAAAGCTGGCGATAAAAAAAAACATAACAAGCGTTGCTAACCTTCTGTACGGCATACAATATTTTTTCTATTATTAAAATTACAGGTTACACCCCAATTTATGAATTGTTATTGCATGTACTAACAAAGAAGCCTGTTTAAATGATGTTGACAATTGTCTTTATCACAAATTTTTAACGGTATGTTGATAAATAACTGAACCCTGCAGTTCGGTAATTACAGAAAAAATGACGGATTTGTTTTTTCCCTATACCTTTGTCACAGCGTCGGGGTTACTCCCGGCGCAATTTAGTTATACCGGAACAATGATACGAACAGTTGATAGTTATTTCTGTGGTATATGTGTGCGATGCCTGCCGGAACGGAGACTTCAGATATTCGTACTGGAAAAGTTCATTCGGCGAGCATATTGCCCGGCATTTATTTTCAGTTCCGGCCCAAAAAAAGCCGATCGTTTCAATTACAACCAGCTTGCCAATCCCTAACCCCTGATTAATAATTTTCTCTACTGTGAGTAAACATCTTAACATTAACAAAGTAAGTGCTGCAGGACTAGTGGTAGCACTGGGAATTATTTATGGCGATATTGGAACTTCTCCACTGTACGTTCTCAACGCTATTACCAAAGGGAAAATAATTACAGACGAACTCATTATCGGTAGTTTGTCCTGTATTATCTGGACGCTGACTTTACAAACTACTTTAAAATACGTAATCCTTACCCTGAAAGCAGACAACCGCGGCGAAGGCGGTATATTTTCCTTGTATGCGCTGGTAAGGCGTCAAAAAAAATGGCTTGTAATCCCTGCCATGATAGGCGGTGCAGCCCTGATTGCGGATGGCATGATTACGCCACCCATTTCTGTAACCTCGGCAGTAGAAGGTTTGCGCAATATACCCCAGCTGAGCGGCATAGAAACAAAGACAATTATTTATATTGTTCTGGGCATTATTACCGTCTTATTTTTTCTACAGCAATTCGGCACCGCTTCCATCGGAAAAATATTCGGCCCGCTGATGATTTTATGGTTTGCTATGATGGCAGTACTGGGTCTTTTTCACCTGCACGAAGACTATTATATTTTTAAAGCACTAAGCCCTCATTATGCCGTTGAGCTGCTGACTAAATATCCCAAAGGGTTTTGGATACTCGGCGGTGTGTTTCTTTGTACTACCGGTGCCGAAGCATTGTACAGTGACCTGGGGCATTGCGGCCGTGACAATATCCGCGTTTCATGGATTTATGTAAAGACTTGTTTAATACTGAATTACCTCGGACAAGGCGCATGGCTTCTTACACATCACAATGGTGTCCTGATTACAGAAGAATCAATCAACAAAGGTTTTAATCCCTTTTACGGTGTAATGCCAGAATGGTTTGTAATTCCAGGGATTATTATTGCCACTGCTGCCGCTATTATTGCCAGCCAGGCATTAATAAGCGGATCGTTTACCCTTATCAGTGAGGCTATGCGGTTAAGCCTTTGGCCGAAAATGAAAGTGGTGTTTCCAACAGAAGAACGCGGACAGATTTATATTCCCGGTATCAATTTTTTATTATTCTTCGGCTGTTCCGGCGTAGTGCTGTATTTCAGGGAATCAACAAATATGGAAGCAGCTTACGGCCTTGCCATTACCCTTTGTATGCTGGCCACTTCTATTTTGTTTGCCAATTATCTTATTAGCAAAAGAGTTTCTTCACTGTGGATTTATTTATACCTGCTCGTATACCTGTCTATTGAATTAAGTTTCCTGGCCGCAAACTTAGACAAGTTTGTACATGGCGGCTATGTGGCACTGCTGGTTGCAGGTGGTCTTTTTGCTATCATGTACATTTGGTACCGGAGCAGGAAAATTAAAAACAGGTATGTTGAATTTGTACGGCTTGAGCATTATTTGCCCCAGATACAGGAGCTAAGCAATGACAAGACGGTTCCTAAATTTGCAACGCACCTGGTATACATGACAAGTGCCAATAACCCAAAGGAAATTGAGCATAAGATCATTTATTCCATCCTTAATAAAAAACCGAAACGATCAGACATTTACTGGTTTGTACATGTAGACACCGTAGATGATCCTTATACCAGTGAATACAATGTAGAGCATATTATTCCCAATGATATTATACGGGTGGAGCTTAAACTGGGCTTCCGCATGGAACCGAAGATTAACCTGATGTTCAGAAAAGTAGTGGAAGACCTGGTGCATAACAAAGAAGTAAATATTACAA
>JBDUAY010000324.1:0-6871 GCA_040004415.1 Bacteroidota bacterium
GGTCAATTCTGCCTGCAGGGCTCATGTAAGGAAAACGTGCACCCAGTATAGCAGCTGTACTCAACCGGATGGTTGTATCTGCAGGAAATAAATCTACTACGTCAACACGCTTATCGAAAAGCCTGGAATCGAGTCGTATACTGCATACAACGCCCGGGTTGCCATCCTGCACCCGTGTTGTATTAATGCATAAAATTGGCAAACCATTCCAGCTACCCTGCTGTGTAATGCACTCATCAAAATAAGTATCATTAAAATGCAGTTTGTAATGATTGGTGTCAGTAGCTTCTTCAAACCCTGTTTCCAATGCATACACCCTGTCGCGGTTAGGCACTGCTAAATTTATAACAGGTATATAATTAAAATAATCCGGGCCCAGCATATTCGCCAATGTATAGGTAAGAAAATCTTGTCCTAAAAAACTTTTTGCAGCAGTTTCAAAACCGGTAGTGGTATCATTTTTATCAGCATGTTTGAGCAAAGAATAAAAAGCAGCTACTCCAACACCACCGCCAGAAGTACCGGATAAACAAAAAACATGATCAGAAAATCTTTCTTTCCTGGTTAAGATAGAACTGTCTTCTAGTCTTCCCAGCACCGAAGCAACCCAATAGGCGGATCTGGATGCACCACCGTTTCCTAACACAAAATAAACAGGATATTCTTTGGCAGAATCAATAGCGTCTTTGTGATGATTTACCCAATCATTAAAGTACTGCTGAATATTTTGTCTTTTTTTATAAATATCAACCGGCACATTACGGGTATGCAATGGTGTAATACGTACAAAATGTGTTTCAGGCGTTGGAATAAGTGCAGCGATTAGAAAAATAATAAAATGCAGGTTGATCCCTGTTTTTACTGATAGGGCGGTCATCACATTTCCAAAACCAAGTAGTACGGCAAAAGCAAGCAATACCAATGGCATTGGGCCAAACGCCACTGAAACTTTGAAAGAAATAATACAAGCCAGGTAGGCTATCAGCCCGAGGCCGCAAATAATATTAAACCATAAAAAATAACCAATCTCTTTATGATCAAGATGAATAAACGTCATTACTCTTTTTAGTAAGCCAGTCACGCCTGTCTCAATTCCGGCTATCTCTGCTATCTTTTTAGGAGCGCCCTGGTCTACTACCTTTCTGCGAAGATTAATATACAAGGTATATAAAACCATGAGCAAAATGATCATGACAAATAAAACTACGGGATTATTCAACAGACCGGTTAACTGCAGCACGAGAAACAGCACAAGGAAGCTAACACCAACAATTACAAACCACTTGCGAAGGCGGCCACTGTTTTGTTCGCTGTCTGTAAATTTTATTAATTTTTTATCTATCAAACCGGTGATCAGCAGAAAAACTGCCATGCATGGGATGGGTTGCTTCTTAATCCATGATTCAGGAAAAATCATATTACTGACAGCAAACAACACAATGATAAAACACGCGTACCCGATCAGCCTTGGAAAAATATCGAGGAAAAGTTGTTGCACTTCATACATCGTTCCAAACTTATCTTCGGGCAATGCAGGTAAAAATTGTGTTGCGTATGATCGCTGCCGGTAAAGTTTCCCATAGGCAACAATACGTGATGAGTACCAGCTGATATATACCCAAAAGGCGATTGCAATAAAAAAGGTGAACTTAATTAAGATATTGATAAACACATCGTAGACTCCCCTGCCCGTAAGTGTGTTTTCAGTAAAGGAAATAATAATGTCTTTTCCCTGTCCAAGTTTAATAAAGCAGGCAAATGTGAGTAGCATAAAAAGAATAGAAGGAAAAAAAAGCCAGATGGATTTCAGCAGGTTTGAAATAAATTTCATCAGCTTAATAACAAACTGGACCAGGCGGGGCTGATCGGTCGACTGAATCATAATGAAGGTTTGGTGTGTTAAAAAGGGTAATATTAAGTTACAGCATTTACCACAACCTTCAACTTTTTATTGATTCAGCACTTTCCACAACAAATCTTTCAATTCAACCAACCCTTGTTGTGTAACAGCAGAGATGAAAATATGTGGAATTTCTTTGGGTAATTCTTTTTCAATTGCTGCTTTTAATTCATCATCCAGCATATCACTTTTACTAATGGCTATGATAAATTGCTTGTGCAGCAATTCAGGATTGTATTCTCTCAGCTCGTTTACGAGTATGTCAAATTCTTTTTTATGATCATTACTGTCTGCAGGAAGTAAAAATAAAAGAACGGAATTACGTTCAATATGGCGCAAAAAACGGTGCCCCAATCCTTTACCTTCTGCAGCCCCTTCAATAATACCAGGCAGATCTGCCATACAAAAACTTCTGCCATCCCGGTATTCAACAATGCCCAACTGTGGGTTGATGGTAGTAAAAGCGTAATCAGCAATTTTTGGTGTAGCGGCAGATACTGAAGAAAGCAAGGTTGATTTGCCGGCATTGGGAAAACCAACGAGGCCAACATCAGCCAATACTTTTAGTTCCACTATTTTCCACGCTTCAATGCCGTCTTCGCCCGGTTGTGCGTGATCAGGTGCCTGGTTGGTAGCAGTAGCAAAATTGGAGTTGCCAAGGCCGCCCCTTCCGCCTTTTATCCATATTACTTCCTGGTCATGTTCCAGGATTTCCACTTCCTGCAGGCCAGTCACTTCATCCCGCGCAACTGTGCCCAATGGCACTTCAATAATAATATCTTTACCACTTCTGCCACTACTATTGTTTTTGCTGCCATCCTCTCCATCATCGGCCAGCACGTTCTTAAAATAGCGCAGGTGCAGCAGTGTCCAGAGGTTTTTATTTCCTTTCAGGATGATATGTGCGCCACGACCGCCATCGCCACCATCTGGGCCGCCCATGGCAGTCAATTTATTACGCATAAAATGTTTGCTGCCGGCACCACCATGGCCACTGCGACAGAATATGCGGATATAATCTATAAAGTTTGTCCTTTCCATTTATGGCGGCAAATATAACTCTAATAAAGCGGCGGAGAGAAATTCTATTAATTGAAAAGGAAGGCTGATTTTTCCGGTGGACAGGCAAAAAAAAGCAACAAGTATTTGGATACTTATTGCTGTTACATTTTACAGAAGATATATATACACTTCATTAATGGCGTGCGGGTTGTTTTGAACTTAATGCAGTAATCCACAATGTGATTGAACATAAACACGCCAGTGTACATACGGCTGAAGTATAATAATCCGCCGCTGCAAAAAAATGATTGCTGCCCATAAATGTCATGACGATAAAAAGGGGCATTAAAAAAGTAAGTAATGTTTTCATTGCGTTGTTTTTTATTTTTAATTCATACTTGTTACAAGTAATAGAACGATTATGAAAGCGCAGGTTTATTAAAGAAATCATAAAATGGCTACTATCGCCTGCAGCGCCTTTTCTGGTTAATAAATAGCCGCGGTTGTCAAAGAAATCAGATCAACGCCAGAAAAGATTTTGCAGCATGTACAAGCAAATAAAAGCAAGAAATACCCTTTGCATGCACTGTAGGGATTCTTGCTTCGTGGTAAATAAAAATTCACGTGTCAGGTATGATTATCTTTATTATAAGACAAGATGCTGAAGCATGAAAATAATTATTGCACCGGATAAATTTAAGGGCAGTCTTACAAGTGCTGAAGTTTGCAGCTGTATTGAACAAGGAATACATGTGGCAGATAAAAGCATTGATGTATTGTCGTTTCCGATGGCAGATGGTGGTGATGGTTTTGCCAGCGTAATGCAACACTATACGCAGACGGAAACAATTGAATGTATAACAGTCGATCCGTTACACCGGCCAATCAAAGCATCGTATCAATGGAATTCCTTTCATAAAACCGCGATCATTGAACTGGCTGCTGCCAGCGGATTGATATTACTGAAACCTGGCGAGCGCAACCCAATGAAAACATCCACTTATGGAACGGGCCTGCTCATTAAAGATGCCATTACCAAAGGCGCAAAGAAAATTATTGTAGGAATTGGTGGCAGTGCAACCAATGATGCGGGCACCGGTATTTTATCTGCACTCGGTTTTATAATGACTGATGCAGATGATAAACCGTTACCTGCTTCCGGGGAAAATTTATTATTGATTGAAAAAATTATCGTGCCAACCTCTTTACCTGCGATGCAATTTGACATTGCCTGTGATGTTGGCAATGTATTGTACGGACCGAATGGTGCAGCTTTTATATATGGCCCGCAAAAGGGCGCTGTTAAAGAACAAATTATTTTGCTGGATAAAGGCCTCCGGCATTTTGCTGAAATAACTGCTTCCCAAACAAATATCCATATAGCTGATAAAAAAGGTTCGGGTGCTGCGGGAGGCATTGCTGCAGGTTTGTTGCCGTTTCTGAAAGCTGAATTGAAACAAGGAACGCAAATAGTAATAGAAGCAAGCAATATTAAAAATGCATTACAGCATACTGATCTGATCATTACCGGCGAAGGCAAAATAGACGGGCAAAGCAAAGATGGAAAATTGATTAGTAGCATTGCACTACTCGCTAAAGAAAAACAAATTCCTGTAATAGGTATTTGTGGAAGCCTGGAATTGAACAACGAAGAAATAAAAGAACTTGGCCTTACCTATGCATATGAAATGATGAATAGATCTTTGCCGCTGGAGTATAGTATAAAAAATGCGGCTGATCTATTGCGCAAAAAAATAGCCGATGTGATGGCCGCCTTCGTTTTACGCGATAGTTTCCCGCAGATCTGAAGCGATTTTTACTCCCCTTTGAAAACCGGTGAACGTTTCTCCAAAAAAGATTTTACACCTTCTTTGTAATCATAGGTATTTGCTGCCGCAAATTGCAATGTATCTTCTGCTTCCAGTTGCTTTTCAAAAGAATTGTTCAATGAGGCGTTTAATGCCTGTTTGGTAAAAGCAAGCGCTTTAGTTGGCATGGTGGCGAGCGTTGCAGCTATCTTCATTGACTCCGCAACAAAAGCATCGTCGTGAAATACTTTATACAGCATACCATATTTCTCTGCATCCGCAGCGCTCACCTTATCGCCCAGCATCATTAGCGCAGACGCTTTTTGCCAGCCAATTAAACGTGGTAAAATAAACGTGCCGCCGCTATCTGGTATCAATCCAATTTTAGAAAATGCCTGGATAAATGAACTGGATTGGGTTGCAACAACAATGTCGCAGCATAATGCAATATTGGCACCTGCCCCGGCCGCAACACCATTCACAGCGCAGACAACCGGCTTTTCCATATTCCTGATCTTTGTAACAATAGGATTGTAATGCTCCGACAATATTTTATTAAAATCCGGCGCATTGTCTCCCGCCATCTCACTTAAATCTTGTCCGGCACTAAATGCTTTACCACTGCCGGTTAAATAAACAGTCCGCACATTGTTGGCTGCTGCACAATCATCTAATATTTTTTGCAACAGCAATGCCATCTGCCGGTTAAAGGCATTCATTTTTTCCGGTCTGTTAAGTGTGATGCCGGCAACACCGTTTTTTATTTCTATCAAGATGGAATCCATGTTCGTATAGTATTGAGTATATAGTATTCAGATGCGAAGGCAGCGCAATAATTATATTTATTTTCTATTGCTAACTAACAAAATCGTAAAATTTCAACATCACGCATTCAGCGATGTATCTTCAATGACATTTAAAATAATCAAATGGTTCTAAACAATTATTGCACTTGTACAGTGACTTACAGGCGGTAGAGCCAAACTGACTTACCAGTTTTGTATTGTATGATTTACAATGCGGGCACTGAACCGCTTCATCTTCTGCAAATAATTTTATATCGCAAACAGTTTGTACTGGGTTTGGCGGGGCAATACCATACAACCGTAATTTCTCTTTACCTGCTTCACTCATCCAGTCTGTGGTCCAGGCCGGCGATAAAATACTTGTTACCGTTACTTTTTTAAATCCGCGTTCCAGTAAAATCATTCTAATTTCCATGCTGATTACATCCATCGCCGGGCAACCACTATATGTTGGTGTAATAATTATTTCTATTTCGTCGCCAATAATTTTCACATCACGTACAATACCCAAATCAATAACAGACAACACAGGCACTTCAGGATCGGGCACCTGTTCCAAAAGGGAAAATATTTGTTGTCTGTCAGTATTCATATTGTTACCATTCAACACCAGGATAAGTTCTTTGAAGATATTGCATTTCAGCAAGTATGAAACCGAGATGCTCTGTATGGTTTCCTTCTTTGCCACCGGTTTGCATCCACTGATTTTGTGGCAATTCCAATGTTGCTTCGTGCAGGACTTCTTTAATTTTATCCATCCATAATTCTTTAAGTGTAGTTAAATCAACGGCTAAATTTTCGGCAAGCAACGCTGTTTCATAACCAGCATTGCCTGTTAACTCGCCGGTGTACGGCCACAAATCATGCAAAGCACCTGTAATACGCCGGTTGCTTTCGGTTGTTCCATCTCCTAAACGTATTACCCATTCCGCGCTCCATCGTACATGATAGGTTACTTCTTTTAAAGATTTTTCGGCGATAGCTGCAAGCATTGCATCTGCACTTTTTTGCAATTGCTGGTAAAGATAAAATTGATAGGTACTAAAAAGAAATTGCCGCAAAACAGTGAACGCCCAGTCCCCTTTTTTTAACTCAACCAATAAACAATTTTTAAATTCTTTTTCGTTGCGCAGGTATGCAAGGGTATCCTCAGTTGAACGGTTGAGGGATTGACTGGTTGATTGATTGATGAGTGTCGCGGCATACTGATAAAAATTCCGCGCCTGCCCAATCAAATCGAGTGAAATATTGCTGATAGCAATGTCCTGTTCCAATACCGGACCGTGACCCGTCCATTCAGCGTTTCGCTGACCGAGAATGAGGGCATTGTCGGCGAGGTGGAGGGTATAGTTGAG
>JBDUAY010000032.1:0-22788 GCA_040004415.1 Bacteroidota bacterium
TTATTACCGCTTAAAAATGGTTGATAATGATGGCAGCTTTACGTATTCAGACGTGAGGATTGTAAAAAGCGATGGGGCAACTGCGCAACTTGTTGTATCACCCAACCCTTTTATTAACCAGTTTGTAGTTACTGCCAGCCTGGAAACAGGTGAGTCTGATGTTTCAATAATGATGACTGACACCAGGGGGGCTATTGTACTTCAGCGAAAAATCAGCGGGTTGACAGAAGGCCGTAAGAAAATTCAGGTAAACGCACCCGATTGGCTTGCGAAAGGCATTTACTTTTTACGCGTAAATACAAGAAAAGGGACACCCGTTTATGTAAAGCTGGTAAAACAATAAATTACCCATTCAGTTAAAGCTTTGGAAAGTGAATATAATTATGACCAATACGACGGTATTGGTATATCGTACAAGATAGTTGACAAGATCTTTCAACCATTCTTCACTACCAAACCGACAGGACAAGGAACAGGCTTAGGATTGAGTTTAAGTTATGATATCATCAAAGCACATGGCGGGGACATAAAACTAAACAGCCGGGAGGGGCAAGGCACTGAATTCATACTGTTAACCATCGCGAGCACCTTTGGATATTCAGGATCATCCAGCCGGAATAATTCACCGGCTCTCATTCTGCTAAAAATATCTCCGCGGGAGTTGCTGTTTTGTACCATTTCTGAAAGTGATAATTTTTTTAATAATATCAACGTTATCAAAAGGCTCAGCAAACCTGGATACAAGAATCAAATGAATGATTAAAGTTTTCAAATCCCCGCTATTCTCAGGATGGGGGGATACTAAAAGCAAATGTATAGACGATATGAGCGATGTGCCAACCGGTATGGTGCAGCAGGTCATCTTCATAGCCATAGTCTGTTTGTTGCTCTTCGATCATTTGTTTAAAAATACCATTTAAAAAAATCCGTTGTTCTTTGGTTATATTCAAGATGCGAATCTTCAATTGTATAATTTTCCTGATGGGAAATTAGTTATGTGCCGCATACATTACGTGTCTTTTCATATACAATTTTTACATCAACCCCGCCTTCACGACTTCAATAATACCGTTCATTTTTTTTGAGACTTGATTTCTGTCAAGCATATTCGCCAGTGTTACGAAATCGTTGTAGTAGATATTTACCCTGATTAAACGTTTTACTAAAACTATTTACCTATTTTTATTTTAGAGAAGTCAGGAACTTCTTCACTGCTACTATTTTCTAACAGATTGCTAAACCAAAATTGCTATTATGAGAAAAGTTCTCTTACTTTCTTCTCTGCTCTTTATGCTATGTGGCATATCCAGGGCACAAACCCGCCAGGTTACAGGCAGGGTGTTAAACAATGAAACAGGCGCTGCATTTACAGGTGCAAGTATTAATGTAAAAGGGTCGAACAAAGGAACTGTTGCGGACCAGGATGGAAAATTCACACTGAATATTCCGGTAAAAGGAACAACAGTACTTGTTGTAAGCGCTGTTGGTTTTGCGGGCCAGGAAGTAACCGTTGGCGCCCAGTCAAATCTTATTGTTAAAATGATAACCGAATCAAAAGCCATGGAAGATGTAGTCGTTATCGGATATGGTACGGTTAAAAAGAAAGATCTTACCGGTGCTGTCAGTTCACTTGGTTCGGCAGACATTGTAAGGGCCAATCCTGTGAATGCCACACAGGCGTTGCAGGGCCAGGTACCGGGTGTTGTGGTAACGAAAGCCAGTAATCTTCCCGGTCAGGCATTTGCGATAGATATCCGTGGAGAAAATACTATCAGTGGCGTAACAGAGCCATTGGTTGTTATTGATGGTTTGATTGGTGGAAGGATAAGAGATATTAACCCGGCCGACATACAAGCCATCGATATTCTGAAAGATGCATCTTCTACTGCTATTTATGGTTCACGCGGCGCTAACGGAGTTATTATTATTACCTCGAAAAAAGGAGCAAGTGGCAAAGTAAGGTTGTCTGTTGACTCTTATTTTGGCAGAAAAACACCTGCCCATTTGCCCAACCTGCAAACTGCGCAGCAATTTAAAAAATCTATGGTGGATGACTGGGCATTAAACCTGGGTACACCCATAACACTTTCTGTAAACGAATTAAGCCTTGTTAACAATGGCGGTACTTCCAACTGGGTTAATTTACTAACCAAGCCAAGTAACACAACCGGTAACACAATAGCTGTTTCTGGTGGCAATGCGGGTACTACTTATCGTTTTTCGGGAAGCTATATCCAGGATGATGGAAGTATACCGCACAATACGTATAAAAAATACGGCCTGAATGCGTCTGTTGACAGTAAGGTAAACAAGTTTATACGAGTAGGTTTTACAGCTTATGTAAACTATAATACAAATCCAACAGGTTCTCTTGAGGCTTTGCGTTCTGCCTACCGGGCAAGGCCAACCGGTATTGTTTATTATAAGGACCTGGTAGATCCAAGTGCCGGGTATGACGCTGGCGTCGGGCCGTGGAATGGCTATGCCGTTTGGATGGGTATTAAAGACAACCAGGTACTAAACCCGCTGGTAGAAGCAGACCCCGCCAACTCCCAGTTCCAGACAAATATTTCAAACCAAATGGGTAATGCCTATGGCGAAGTAACGATTATGAAAGGCCTTACATTCAGAACAGCTTTCTCTGGTTCTGTTATTGCACAAAAACAGGGCGATTACAGGGGTACATTTACAAAAGACAGGGCCGCTGTAAACTTGCCAAAGGCAACATACTCCACGGCAGACTACGTTTCATATACATTCGATAACCAACTGAACTATAATACAACGATCGGCAAACACAAGATAACTGCTACAGTAGGAGAGAGTGCATTTAAAACCACAACAGAAACGTATTCAATAGCTGTGCAGAACCTTCCGTATGCTTCCCTGTGGTATAATTTAGGTACGGCCGGCAATGCAAATGTTACTGGTGTTAGCAGCAGTTATGCAAAGAACACGATTGAGTCTTTTATGGGACGGCTTAACTATACGTACAATGATAAATATCTTTTTACATTAACAGGCAGAAGTGATGGTGCTTCGCAACTGGCACCGGGAAACAAATGGGCCTTCTTTCCTTCAGGTGCATTTGCGTGGCGTTTGGGTGATGAACCATTTATGGCCGGCATTAAAAGATCAGTGTCTGATTTAAAACTGCGTGTAAGCTATGGCGTTGTTGGTAATGCAAACGTTGCGCCTTACAGCACACAGGCTGCTATTCTTAATACCATTTATGATTATGACCAGCAATTGGGCAATGGTTTTGCTCCGGGTGCATTGGGTAACCAGGATTTGAAATGGGAAAAAAGCCAGGAGCTGAACATTGGTTTGAATGCAGGTTTCATGAATGGCAGGATTACAGCGGCAGTAGAAGTGTATAAAAGAACAACCAAGGATCTTATCCTGAAAGAAAACCTTCCAACTTCAACTGGTTTCAGTACAGTTAATGCCAACGTAGGCCAGATCTCAAATAAAGGAATTGAAATATTGTTAAGCACCAGAAATATTGTTACAAGAGATTTCAGCTGGACAACCAATATCAATTTTTCAAAAAATATAAACAGGATTGAAGCGCTTGCCAACGGTGTTTCTTCTATTATCGGAAGCAGCCTTTTTGTAGGTCAGCCGGTAAAATCTTATTACGATTACAAGTTTGCAGGTATATGGCAGATACCAGATAGTGCTGCAGCAAAAGGATTTGGACAAGCTCCCGGCTCTGTAAAAGTAGTTGACCAGAATAAAGATGGCGTTATTTCATCTGCAACCGGAAAAGATGACCGTGTTGTACTGGGTACGCAATTGCCTAATTATACAATGGGCATGACCAACAGGTTTACGTACAAAGCGTTTGACCTTTCCTTCCTGATGTATTACCGAAACGGTACACTGTACAATAATAACTTGTTAAGTGGTACAATGGGTGATTATACCAATACCCGCTACAACCATATCGTGCTCGATTACTGGACGAGAAATAACCCCGTTAATACATGGTATGGTCCCGGTGTTTCTCAGCCCTATAAATCAGCTATCCAGTATGAAAAGGCAAGTTTCCTGAGAGTATCTGATATAACGTTTGGCTATACATTACCAAACAGCAAGGTGACCAAATGGGGAATTGACAGGCTGCGGTTATACCTGCAGGTGACCAATCCTTTTGTAGTTACAAAATACCATGGTTTGGATCCTGAATACAATTCATCTTCTTACATAGACGATGTGCCTACCATTGTTTACACGTTTGGTTTAAACCTTGGTTTCTAAATCTTTTAAAAATTATTTAAAAATAAATCAGATGAATATTTTTAAAAACTTCCGTTTCGCATCAATATGCATTGTATTGATTTGCGTTGCGGGTTGCAGTAAAAAATTCCTGGAAGAACAAAATCCTTCAAACAGGACAACAGATACTTATTATGTAGATGCGAGCGGTTACGAATCACTTGTTACATCCTGCTACCCGTTATTAAGAGATATTTCCCAGCAACGGGTACTCGATTTAGTAGGTACAGATGTGTTTGCAGCAGCTACATCCGGGGCTATTTATTTTAATCAGCCCAACCCAAGCGGCAGCGCCTATGATCAGTATGATGTTCGTTTGAATGCCTCGGCGGGTGAATTGCAGTCACTCTGGGATCTGCTGTACCGCGAGATAAACAGGTGCAATGCCGTTATATCCAGGGCGCCGGCTATTAAAGGCATGGCCGATTCCCTAAAAAATATACGTATTGGAGAAGCAGAATTCCTCCGTTCTTTTTGCCTGTTCAAAGCAGTGGAGCAATGGGGTGATATTCCAATGCCACTGGTTGAAACAACCGTGGCCAGCCTGGAAGTAAAAAAAGCATTGGCTAAAGACGTCTATACACAAGTGGTGAAAGATTTAACCGATGCGGTGGCAAAGCTGCCGGCAAAACAAAAAGACATTGGCCGGGCAACACAGGGAGCTGCCAAATTTTTATTGGCCCGCGTTTATCTTACGCGTGGCTGGAACTTTAATAATTCTCTTGGAGGCAGTCCTGCCGATTTTACCAGTGCACTTCAGTTATGTGATCAGATCATTTCCTCAGGGTTGTATCCGCTTGAAACAAACTGGAACAACTTGTGGCCGTTGCACAATATCAACCCAAATAAAGAAACCGCTACAGCCGCCAGTTCTGTATCAGTTGCCAACGCGAGCAAAGAAGTTATTTTTTCTGTTCAGTACGCAAATGCGTCAAGCTATAACGGTGATCCCAGTGCGGGAACCACTACCATTGGTAATGACATGCACGGACGTTTTGGTTTTGGACCGAGTGTTGTAGCCCAGCAGGCAAGAACGAATCTTTATAACAGGAACCTGAATACGGTGACCTGCACCTGGGCCGCTTACCGCTTATTCGATCCAACCCTGGATACACGGTATAATGGTACGTTTAACAGTGTCAACTATGCAACCGCTGCGGGTTCAGTTTCGCTTGCCAGCAATAAACCCAATCCAATACCGGTTACATTAAGTTTTGCAGTAAATGATACAACGGCTATTGCAAGGCCCTGGAATAATCCTGCTACTACCGTAGCGGAAAGAGGCGTTGATATCCCCGGTGGCACAAAAAAGTACTCTGTTATCAATCCCAATGAATACTTTGGATTGGGTTATATCAGCGGCACCAACGCCATTGTAGACAACCTGGCCGGCGGGCCGCCGATGTTCTGGAAATTCTTTCAGCCAGGCATTACTTACGGTGATGGATACTCTACATTCAATGATCCGCTTTTCCGTTCTGCGGAAGTATACCTGATGGCTGCAGAAGCGATTGTAAAAGGTGCAACCGGTGCCGTATTGGGTACTGCTGATGTGTATTATAATAAAATACTGGATCGTGCTTTGGGCTCTGCCAATGCTGGCAAAAGCCCGATGCGCGCCTCAAATCCCGAAAAAGTGGACGACCCGGTGACCAACACAATTTCTTACCGGGCTACAGCTGCAAATATAACCGTGGACATGATTCTTGATGAATCAGCACGCGAATTGCTGGGTGAAGGTAACCAGCGCTGGGAAGATTTGAAACGTACCGGCACATTGCTTACACGTGCAGCCAAATATAATCCATGGATTGGTTACGGATTAACCGGTGCGCCGTTGGTAGCTGCCAAACATTACTTAAGACCTATTCCCCAGGGGATGCTGGATAACTCCACCCCAAGGATTGATCAAAATCCCGGGTATTAACCAAAATATAAGAAGGGCCTGTTTGTATATGTAAATAACTAACATCTCAGGCCCTTCCTTTTTTAATTGATTTATTCCTGTGCAGGTAAAACTTAAGCGAATGGTAAAAAAGAAACACCAGTTGGTTCTTGGTATGTTTTTATTGTGCACTGCGCCACTCTTTTCCCAGCATAGGGGTTCTCAAAAGGTTGCCAAGTCGGATCTTGTAGAACCAATGGTGGATGCGGCCAACTCAAGGTTTTTTTATTTTAGTTCGGCAAGCCGCCCTTTTGGAATGGTGAACCTGAGCCCCGACATGGCTTTAAATGGTGTCTGGAATACAGGTTACCGGTATAACGATGATACGATAAAATGTTTCAGTCATATTCATGGCTGGGAATTATCGGGTATACCGGTGTTGCCCACGACAGGAATTTTTAAGGGTCAACTTGGTCCGGATAAATATGGATCCAGTTATTCTCACAAAGATGAAATTGCGAAACCCGGATATCATAAAGTGGTTTTGAAAGATTATGGAATCACTGCAGAATTAACTTCTACAACCCGGGTTGGTTTTCATAAATATACATTCCCAAAATCAGCAGAAAGCCATATTCTGTTTGACTTTACAACCGTACTCGGTTCTTCAGGAACACAAAGTGCCCGTGTACATAAAGTAAACAACCAGGCAATTGAAGGGTCGGTTACAATGGCGCCCACTGTACGCAGGCCAAAACCAGTTACTGTATTTTTTACTGTTGAATTTGATAAACCGTTTGATTCTTTTGGCGGATGGAAGGATGGAAAAATTCTTCCTGTGCAGGATGTAGTTGAAGGGGAGCGCACGGGGGTGTACACAGATTTTGCAACCACTGAGGGTGAAGTAAGGAAAATGAAAGTGGCTATATCTTACACCAGTGTTGAAGAGGCAAAAAATAATATGAAAGTTGAATTGCCGCAATGGGATTTTGAACGCATTGTAAAAGAATCTACTGCTGAGTGGGATCAATGGCTGGGAAGAATTGATGTTGAAGGCGGAACCCTTACCGAACAAAGAAGATTTTATACTGATCTCTGGCATGCATTGCAGGGCAGAAGAATCGTGAGTGATGTAAGCGGAACATATATTGATAACACGGGCACCGCACCAAGAACAGGCCATATACCCCTTGGCGCCAACGGAAAACCAGAGTTTAATGAATACAATTCCGATTCTTTCTGGGGTGCGCAATGGTCTGTAAATACGTTATGGGACCTCGTGTATCCTGAACTGGCAGAATCTTTTATCAATTCATTGCTATTGATGTATAATGATGCAGGCCTTATTCCCCGCGGTCCGTCTGGTGGCAATTATACATATGTCATGACGGGTGCCGCTACAACGCCGTTTATTGTAAGTGCATACCTTAAAGGCATTCGTGGTTTTGATATCACAAAAGCATACGAAGGCATGCGTAAAGATCATTTTCCGGGTGGCATGATGAGCAAGGCCGGCTATGAGCATACAACATTTAAAGGTGGTGGAGTGGAGGAATACATTTCTCTCGGCTATGTACCTTATCCCCTCAATAAAATAAAATATGGCTATCACATGGATGGCACTGCGCAAACACTGGAGTATGCTTACCAGGATTATGCACTTGGTCAAATGGCAAAATCTTTGGGAAAGAATGATGATTATGTTTTATTCAGCAAGCGTGCAGAAAATTATAAAAATGTTTTTAATAAAGAAGCTGGGTGGATGTGGACAAAAGATCATGATGGAAAATGGAACCAGCCAGTTGATATATTACAATACGAACACGGTTTTGTGGAAGGCAATGCCGCTCAATACACATGGTTTGTACCGCATGATGTAAAAGGGTTAATTGATTTGATGGGCAGCAGGGATGCGTTTTGTAACAAATTGAATGAATCGTTTACCAAAGCAAGCGTGCATGGTTTTGTTTCGGGTAAATCAGAAAACCCCAATGACCAGGAATTGTTGCGCAGGGTTTATATTAATTATGGCAACCAGCCTTGTATGGAAACACCGTTCCTGTTTAATTATGCAGGAAAACCATGGCTGACGCAATACTGGACGAGGAAAATAATTGATAGTGTTTACAGTGGTCTTTCACCGCAAAAAGGGTACAGTGGCGATGAAGACCAGGGCATGATGGGTTCACTTGCTGTATTACTGAAGATTGGATTATTTTCTACGAATGGCGGCACTTCAGAAAAACCGTTTTATGAAATTAGCAGCCCGCTGTTTAATAAAATTACTATTCACCTTAATCCCAAATATTATTCCGGAAAGCAATTTATTATTGAAACAAAAAACAATGGACCGGGTAATTCTTACATAGCGTCTGCAAAACTGAATGACGTAAACTGGAACCAGCCATGGTTATTTCATGACGTGCTGGTAAAAGGCGGTCAACTTATTTTGCAGATGGCCAAAAAGCCAAATGAGTCCTGGGGAAGCAGTGTAAACAGTGCGCCGCCATCTATGTCAACAGTAAAGTAGCACCAAAAGAATGCAGAATAGGCATTTAATATTTAAACCTTCAGATGAAAAAATCACTGATAAATAATCTTTAGAATGTTGAATACTTCAAAAAAGGTTTCAATGAAAGATATAGCTGAAGAGCTGAATCTTTCTATTACCACCGTCTCGTTTGTGATAAACGGGAAAAGCGCCAGCATTAGCCCGGCTACGGTCAAAAAAGTAAAAGCGCTTATCAAAAAAAGAGGATTTAAACCAAACAATGCTGCAAGGTTATTAAGAACGGGTCAATCAAAAACCATAGGCCTTATTGTTGAAGATATCAGCAACTATTTTTTTGGAAATATTGCGAAAATAATAGAACTGGAGGCGCATAAAAACGGTTATAGTGTTTTTTTCAGCAGCACCGAAAGTAATAATGAAACTGCCAAAGCACTTATCAATAAAATGAAACAAAGTTCTGTTGATGGATTGATCATTACTGCAACAAGCGGCCTGAAAGAAGAAATTATAAAACTTACGAACGAAAACATTCCCTTTGTGCTGATTGACCGTCTGATACCCGGAATTGACAGCAATTATGTAATTCTTGATAATTACAAAGGAGCTTATGATCTTACCAATCATTTGCTTCAGAACGGTTACCGCAAAATCGGGTTTATAACTATTTCAGGTGGTATGTCACAAATGATCGATCGCAAACGAGGTTTTATGGACGCAATGACCGCCGCAAAAATTGATATGCCGGATAACTCTATACTTGAAGTTTCCTTTAAAGAGAATACCCGCACATTAGATGCTATCAAAAAGTTCATTATAAAAAATCCCCGGCTCGATGCTTTATTTTTTGCAACCAATTACCTTGGCGTATTGGGTATTGAAGCATTGCAGGAGTGCAACCTGAAAATTCCTGAAGATGTTGCTATGGTTAGTTTTGACGATAATGATTTATTCAGGTTGCTTACCCCTTCTATTACGGTAGCGGCACAACCAGTCCAGGAACTGGCATCCCGCTCTATTGAACTATTGCTGAGAATTATTAAAAAAGAACAGCGACATACATCAATTACCCGGGAAATTTTAAAGCCTTCCATCATTTTAAGGAAATCGAGCCCCAGGAAAGTGAAGCAGGTGAAGGCATCATAGTTGTTTGATTAAAAAATTGCAGTAATTAATCCATGCCTTTGTAAATACTATTTAGTATGAAAAAAAATGTGATCAGCAGAAAGCCGGCATTCAGGAATTTATTTGTTTCTGGCTGTCTTTGTTTTATTCTTTTTCCCGCATTTGTGGCCGGACAGAAATCAGGCACGCTGCCAAATATTGTGTATATACTGGCAGACGATCTTGGCTATGGAGATGTAACGGTAAATAACCCGGATTCAAAAGCATATACGCCCAATATTGATATCCTCGCAAAACAAGGTATGCGTTTTACCGATGCGCATACTACTTCATCGGTGTGTACGCCTTCCCGTTATTCAATACTTACCGGCAGGTATCCATGGCGCAGCAGGCTGCCGGTTGGTGTGTTGCAGGGTTACAGCCGTACACTGATTGATCAGGGCCAGGGAACTGTAGCATCTATGTTAAAAACAAAATCCTACACTACCGGTGTCGTTGGCAAATGGCACCTGGGTTTGGACTGGGTTCCAAAAGATGCGTATAAAGATTCGCTCGATCCAAAATATAACAAGGGTAATTTCTATGGCGTAACAAAAGAAATGTTACCAGGGCAGATTGATTTTACAATGCCACCGGTTAATGGCCCCGCGACACAGGGTTTTGATTACTCGTATATTCTTCCTGCGTCACTAGATATGCCACCATATTGTTATCTCGAAAATGATAAACTTACAGAGGCGCTTACAGATTCTACCAAAGGGAACAAACTTTCATCTGGTTACACAGGGCCTTTCTGGAGACCAGGTTTAATGATTCCATCTTTTGATTTTTATGATGTGCTGCCTGCATTCACCAATAAGGCCACAGATTTTATAAAAAAACAGTCCCGTTTTAAAAATCCATTCTTCCTTTATTTTCCTATGCCCGCACCGCATACACCATGGGTGCCCGGTAAAACTTACCAGGGTAAATCGAAAGCGGGTGAATATGGCGATTATGTACAGGAAGTAGATGATGCGGTTGGCAAAGTATTGCATGTGCTGGACAGTCTTGGCTTGTCAAAAAACACCTTGGTTGTTTTCACCAGTGACAACGGCCCCTATTGGCGCGAAAATTTTGTTGACATGTATCATCACAAAGCTGCTGGTCAGTTCAGGGGGATGAAGGGTGATGCATTTGAAGGTGGTCACCGGGTACCTTTTATTGTGCGCTACCCCGGCAAAGTAAAACCGGGTACAGTCAGCAATACAACAACAACACTGGCAAACCTGATGGCTACCTGTGCAGAAATTACGGGTGAGCAATCAACTGCCTACGAAACCGAGGACAGTTATTCAATTCTTCCTCTTCTTGCAGGAAAATCCTCCATGATAAAAGATCAGCGGGCTATTGTAAACATATCCTCCAAAGGAACATATGATATAAGAAAAGGGCCATGGAAACTGATTACGAAACTTGGTTCCGGCGGCTTTACTGTTCCATTTGCTGTTGATCCAAAGCCGGGAGAGCCTGTTGGCCAATTGTATAATCTTGATGAAGACATTCACGAAGACAATAACCTGTATGCGAAATATCCTGAGAAAGTAAAAGAGCTGACTGACTTATTGGAACAAATTAAACAGGCACCAAAAGGCCGGCAATTCAAATAGTGATTAAAATTATGCATCAACCGTCTATACTATAGTTTGCCCGCTATCAAAGCCGAATAAAAATAAAGATGAAAAAAATAATTGTTCTCTTCCTCGTCATTAATTGCACCGTTTCACTTTTTGGACAGGTGCAGAAGATCGGCTACGTTACTGAATTTGAAAATGAAAATCATCCTGAAATAGGTTATTGGTTTATTACACCGGCATTGATTGCAGATGAGCAGAAAGCAGTGGCCACCGTAGATAGTATTGCCAGCCGGTGCAAATACACGCTTATTTTTCTGTCAGCACGGGAAGGTCAGAGTTTTTATGAGTTTAATGGCTGTCATCCTGTATTTCAGAAAATCGTAGCGCAGGCGCATAAGAAAGGATTGAAAGTGGGCCTGCAGCTGTGGGGCAATTATAAAGACAAAACCGTTGAAGGTTCTCAGCAAATGATTGTTGAAAGTGAAACGCAACTGGATGAAAAAGGAAGCGCAACATTTATCGCCAAAGCAAAATATATCCGCTTCCCCGACAGGCTTTTAAAAACGGATTTGTTTAAGGCATATGCTTACAAAAAGACAGGTGAAGGTTTTTATGATCCTGCCACGCTGCAGGACATTACAACCAAATGCACCCGCACAATGCCTGATAAAAGTACAGTAGCAATAAAAATTGATGCAGGGGAAAAAGCAAAGGGTCTGACAGTATGCATTGTTACAAAAGAATATTGCAGCCAGAGCAGCATGTGGGATGATGTGGAAATAAATGGGTTTGCAGAAGCGATGAAAGTGTACAGCGATATTCCCTTTGATGGATTTGCACTGGATGAATATGGAAATAAGTTTGTAGAGCGTCGATTTGATTCCACTTCAACCGGGTCTTTCCGCGGAAGATGGTATTCAGTTGCTATGGAAGAAGCGTACAAAAAAGAAACCGGCCGCTCACTGGAAAAATTATTATTTGACGGACGTTATGCACCGCAGGGTCAGCCGGATCTACGCATTAAAGCAATCAATGAATATATGTGGTTTATGCGCAAAGGCCCAAACAGGGTAGAAAAGGCCGTATATGAAAAATCGAGGGAAATATTCGGTAAACAGATTTTTAATGGCATTCACAATACTTATCATAACGGGCTTGTTTCAGATGAAATATGGGCGAATGGCATTGGCTGGTGGATAGCGCCACGTGCCTATGGGCAAACCGATGAAAAAACACCCTTGCCAACACAAATGGGTATTGCCATGGCACATCCGATGAATGCTATGTACAATCAATATTACGATGCTGAACTTGAGCCTGTACTGGTAAAAGCATTTGCTGGTCTGCGTTATGGTGTACGCACACATTATCATGCGTTGAATGATAAACGACCCAAACGGTTTGACCTTGCTGACCCCGATGCTGTCATTGGCATTAATAAAATTGAAAATTGTGCAAGACTACTCAATAAATTCAATCCTTCTTTGCCAGATATAAAACTGCTGGTCGTGTTTGGCATGGAAGCGCTTTCAAACTGGTATCCAAATGAAGTGCGTGGTTATTTTGATATCAACGATAAACTGCAAATAGAGGAGAAGGCGGTTGAAATTTGGAATGGTGGTTATTTGAATGCATTGGTGCCCTCAGATCTTATTGTGAACAAAACAATCACCATTGGTGCCGATGGAAAACCCGCAATGAATGGCCACAAGTTTGACGCGGTTCTGTACCTCAATCCTCAGTATGCACAGGAAAGTGAATTAAAATTTCTTGAAGATTATACAGCCAGGGGCGGCAGGCTGATGATAGAAGGAAACGCCGATCATGATTTTAAGGCCAATAATATTTCAGCCAGGTTTAAAGCCATTAGGGATAAAGCAACTGTGAACGGTTATTCTGTTGAGAATCTTTCTAAACTGGGTCTGCAAAAAAACCTGTTGCCGGATGGTTGCAGGAACGAAGACGGATCGTATACATTTAATGACAGGCCTTCGCTGATAACGGATGCCGTTGCAAATTTTTCTGTGTCATTTGATGGAGATATCTATACCGGCCTGTTCAAAGGTCTTACTGTTATACGGGCAAATAAAAAAACAGGCTTGCAAAAATTATCTTCCGCCGGATGTAAAGAATTAACAAAAAATGGCAAAGTAATATTAAGCTTCGCTGAACCAACTGATGTATTTGTTGAAAGAAGAGCAGGGAAAATTTTTATGGTCATTGCCGACAGAAAACATGCCGTTAAACCTTTGATCAATAAGTTGTAATTTTTTTTGAATAAACTTTATTCCTGGAGCCCGTTATATTTTCCTGCCAGCTAGTGATTGAGCGGGGTTGAAACATGTTTCACAACAGACATTCCAAATTCATGCAACGAGTTATTTTAGTCATAATTGCTATTCTTTATTATGCAGGAGGTCTCAGCCAGCCAATCAATAACGCGCGGCTGGCAGGAAGAATTTACCTGGACTCAAAAGAAGATCATCGCAGCGGCGTTACCTGGACAATGAAAAAAGCAGGCGATGTAAATAATACTGCAGAAGAATTGTCAATGCCGGGATATGCCACAAAAGACTGGATGCAGGCTATTGTGCCGGGGACAGTTTTGAATTCGCTGGTCTTTAATAAAATGTATCCTGATCCTTATTTCGGTACAAACAATAAACTAACAAACAAGATCATCCCGGATATTGCGCAAGCCGGCCGTGAATTTTACACCTACTGGTTCCGTACTGAATTTGTTCTGCCTGGTGATTATAAAGGGAAGAATATATGGCTGCAGGTGGATGGGATTAACTACCGCGCAGAAATATGGCTGAACGGGAATTTGGTGAACACCATTTCAGGAATGTTTATGCAGGATTATATTGAGATAAGTGATTTTGCAAAGCCAGGTGAAAAAAATGCATTGGCAATAAAAGTTTTACCGGTGGATATCCCTGGTACCAATAAACCCAAACCCTGGCGTGCAAGGGGTGAAAATAAAAATGGTGGTGATGGAAATATTGGCTTGAATACGACCATGCTGATGTCGGTTGGTTGGGATTTTACATTTAAAGATGGCATTCGCGATAGAAATACGGGCATCTGGAAAAATATTTCTTTGTATACAACTAACAAGGTTGCGCTCAGGCATCCCTTTGTTAAATCAGATTTAGCCAAACCCAATTATGACGCAGCCGCAGAAACCGTTTCGGTGGAGGTTTACAACGTTGCTATGAAGACTGTTACGTGTATTGTAAAAGGAGAAATAGCTGGCGAAGGAATTCAATTTGAAAAAAATATTGTGCTGCTGAGGGGAGAAGACAAACAAATTGTATTTACTGCAAAAGATTTTCAGCAATTGAACATTCATCATCCGAGGCTTTGGTGGCCACAATTTAAAGGCAAACCTGAATTGTATGAGCTGAGGCTAAAAGTGTATGCAGATGGAATTTTAGGCGATTCGATAAATACAAAATTTGGAATCCGGGAGATTGTTGCCGGCAGGAATACGCCTGACAGTTCAAAAACATTTTATGTAAACGGAAGAAAAATATTTATTCGCGGCGCCAACTGGATACCGGAAGCAATGCTTCGTACGTCCGATGAAAGAACCTATGCAGAGTTGCGTTATACAAAACAGTCGGGTATTAATTTATTGCGTTTGTGGGGAGGTGGTATTGCAGAGTCTGATTACTTCTACCAGTTGTGCGATGAAATGGGTTTGCTGGTATGGCAGGAGTTCTGGTTAACCGGCGATACAAAACATCCGCAGGATAAAGACTTATATTTTGCCAACCTGGCTTCAACAATAAAAAGAATACGCAATCACCCTTCAGTGGCTTTTTATGTAGCTTCGAATGAAAGTACAGAAGTATCCGGAACAAAGGAACTGCTTGCAGCATTGGATGGTACACGGCCTTACCAGATGCAATCAGAAACAGATGGTGTACATGACGGAAGTCCTTACCAGCAGGTAAACCCGATGCAGCATTATGAAAACACGGCATCGGATCGTGGCAGCCGGGTAGATGGTTTCAATCCTGAATACGGGGCGCCTTCATTACCAACTGTTGAGGCTTTGCGGGAAATGATGGATAAAAAGGATCTCTGGCCTGTCAATAAAGTTGTTTGGGATTATATGGATGGGGATGCTTTTCATGGCATGACAGGCAAATACACAACGCTTGTAAATAATTACGGGGCATCTTCTTCTATAGATGAATTTGCCGCGAAAGCACAATTGGTAAATGCCGTTAATTCAACTTCAATATGGGAAGTGTGGAACGAAAATAAGTTTGGCTATGGTGACCGGTATTGCTCCGGTTTGCTGTTCTGGTACTTGAATTCACCCGAGCGGCAGGTTTGCGGCCGTATGTGGGATTGGTCGCTGGAGCCAACTGCGTCTTTATTTTATACGCAACATGCGCTGGAACCATTGCATGTTCAGTTTGATTACAGTAAGAATACCGTTTCTGTTTATAATGATTTTTTCAGATCTTTTTCCAATTACAAACTTACGGCTGAGCTGTATGATTTTGACAGCCATAAAATTTATTCCCAGTCTGTAACTGTAAAAAACATTCCCGAAGATGCTGTATTGAACAACCTGCTTCACCTTGAATTTCCAGCAAAAATTTCTCCTGTGCATTTCATCAGCCTTAAATTGTTTGATGATGCCGGCAAAGAGGTTTCAAATAGATTTTATTGGCGTTCAACGGATAAATACCTGGGTAAACAAACGATGAGCGGTCCAGCAACTGGTGGATTTGAATCATTGGCATCCATGAAGCCGGCCATACTAAAAACAAAATATTCGGTTGCTGATAGTGGCAGTAATAAAGTGATCGAAATAGAAATCAGAAATGTATCAAAAGTGATTGCGTTTTTTACCCAGTTGCAATTGCTGGATAGAGACAAAAAACCCGTACGCCCTTCTTTCTACACTGATAATTTCTTTTCGCTGTTGCCCGGAGAAACCAAACACATCCGTATTGAAACACAAGGCGGGTTAATACAACCAGGAACGATACTGGTAGTCAAAAAGTGGAATGCAGCAGCAGAACAATATTTTGTAAATAAAAAATTATGAAATGAACATTAAACAGGCCGTTTTTTTATTGGCATGGTGTGCAGCAGGCCGCTTCGCATCAGCAAAAGACAAACTGATAACTGACTATGGTGCCGTGCCGGATGGAAGGACCATTAATACAAAATTTATTCAGAAGGCGATAGATGATGCTTCTGCGGAAGGTGGTGGAAGGGTGGTAGTGCCTCCGGGTAATTTTATGACAGGTACATTAATGCTTAAATCAGGTGTGGATTTGCATGTAAACCTGGGTGGTGTATTACTTGGATCGCATTCCACCAATGATTATCAAAAAAGCGGTGCATCTCTAATCAGTGCAGAAGGACAGAACCATGTTTCGATTTCAGGCGAAGGCATTATTGATGGACAAGGCCAGGAATTGTTGCTTGATATTTTCATGAAACTAAGAAGCGGGGAACTGAAGCAGGATTCTTTGTGGTTGTATAAAAGACCGGAAGCCGGAAGGGCACGGGTACTTGATTTCAAAAATTGTACAGATGTAAGCGTAACTCAAATAACATTAAAAAATGCATCCAACTGGGTACAGGATTACAGGCAATGTAACCGCGTGACCATTAATAAAATAACTGTGCAAAGCACTACCTACTGGAACAATGACGGTCTGGATATTACCGATTCTAAAAATGTACGGATAACCAATTGTTTTATTAATTCTTCTGATGATGCGCTTTGTCTTAAATCAGAAAACCCGGAAAGTTCTTGCGAGAATATTTATATTGACAGCTGTACACTTCGTTCCAGTGCCAATGGCTTAAAATTTGGCACGTCCAATTCCGGCGGTTTCAGAAATATAAAAGTGCGCAACCTTACCATTTTCGATACCTATCGATCAGCCATTGCACTGGAATCTGTAGACGGCGGATTTATGGATAATATTGACATACAGTATGTAAATGCAAAAAATACCGGGAACGCTATATTTATCCGGCTCGGGCACCGCAATAAAACAGGACCAGTAAGCACGGCCAATAAAATTTATATAGCTAACGTAAAAGTGCAAACGCCTTTACTTAAACCAGATCAGGGGTATCCTATTGAAGGGCCACCCGATCATCTGCGCCCGGGAGAAGATAAGATGCCAAGACGGCCTTCCAGTTTTCATATTTATGGTCATCCTTTTTTACCATATAACCTTATTCCTTCTTCTATTGTTGGACTTCCCGGTTTTCCAGTAAAAGATGTTACCCTGGAAAATATTGAAATCAGTTACGGTGGAAAAGCAAGTAAAGAAATTGCTTATATACCACTTGATAAAATTACTTCTGTAGCGGAAAATGCAGCGGGTTACCCTGATTTTTCCATGTTTGGTGAGCTGCCCGCATGGGGGTTTTATATGCGCCATGCAGAAGGTATTAAACTAATCAATGTAAAGCTGAGTTATGTGGAAGATGATTTCAGACCGGCCATGGTGCTGGATGATGTAAAAGGCATTGACCTGGATGGCGTACACATTGCTTCGGCAAAAGAAATGCCGGTTATCCAGTTTAATAACACAACGGGTATTACAACAAAAAATCTTGTGATGCCGGTGAGTGACGACAAAGGGATTTTAAAAACGAATTACAAATAGATTGGTTAAGAGAGCAGTTTGTATAGCGGGTAAGCTTTCGAAACATGTTCCATCAGAACATTTGGTGGATAGTAAATTAATATAGCCTGGCAGCGTTCCCTCGGAACGCCTGGTGCTAAATCGAAGTAAACGCGATGGTTCTTGCATTCATGAGCACAGTTTGCTATGCAATAACAGCGCAAAAGCAATTGCAATGACAGTAAAAAGGATTATATTTTTTTTCATTCCGGTATTGTTGAGTGTGGCTTGCCCTGCCCAGAAGGTAAATATTAATTACATCAATTCATTCGAAAACATCAATCACCCGCAGGTGGCTTATTGGTTTTTTACAACCGGTATGCTGGAGGAGAAGAATTATAAGAACAAGATTGATAGCCTTGCAAAATACAGTAAGTACACGCTGATTTTTCTTACCCAACGTGACGGTGTTGATTTTTATGATAGCAAAATCATGCACCCTGTTTTTGAAAAGCTGGTAGCATATGCGCACCAGAAAGGATTGAAAATTGCATTGCAGATTTGGAAAGATGACCGGGGTGTGTTACTTGAAAATACAGATCGCCTGATGCAGGAAGGAGAAGTGCAACTGGATGAAAACGGCACTGCGCAATACAATGTGAAAGCAACAGGCGCACGCGATACAGGAACGCTGCTGAAAAGTGAACTGTTCAAAATTTATGTCTTTAAAAAAATGGGTGAAGGATTTTATGACCCGGCTTCTTTGCGGGAAATTACTGCAACAACAAAAGCAGTAAATGGAAAAGAAACCGTGTCAGTTTCAATTAATGCCGGAATTAAATGGGAGGGGTATACCGCTTATATATTGACGCAGCATTATTACAATTCCTGCAGCAATTTTTCCGCGCAGGCGAAATCAATATTGCTCAATGCCTTTAAGTTGTACGCCGATATACCTTTTGATGGTATTGGTTTGGATGAATACAAAAACATGAAGATATCACGGCAGAAAATATTGGAAACAAACCACGATGCTTTCAGGGAACGGGTTTATTCGCCTGACATGGCAAAAGCAATGAGGCGCATAACTGGTGTAGATCTTGACCGGGTTTTGTTTGATATGCGGTATGCGCCGGAGGGGAAACCTGCTGTAAGAATCAAAGCCATCAATGAATACATGAGCTTGCTGCGCACCGCAACGCTGGGAGTAGAATCAGCTATGTATGATCTTGGAAAAAAAATGTACGGTAAAGATGCTTTTATTGGACTGCACAATACTTTTCACAACAACCTTGATAAAGATGAAGTTTGGCAAACAGGTGTTTCCTGGTGGAATATTAAAAGAGATTACGGACATACAGATGAGAATACAAGCACGGCCATACAGATGGGCATTGGTATGGGTTACCCAAAAAATGCCATGTACAATATGTACTATGACCATAGCCTGGAGAAAATATGGACCAAGGCTTTGTATGATCTCAGGTTTGGTGTACGTACGCATTACCATGCAGCCAATGATATCGATGGCTGGGGCGTTTCTATTGACGCGCCATTTGCATTGAAAGAGATTAATAAAGTTGAAAACGCAGCACGGTTGCTGAATCGCTTTAACCCTTCCTTCCCCGCAATAAAGTTGCTGGTTGTATATGGTATGGAAGCATTGTATAACTGGTATCCTAATCTTTCAGAACGGGGTTTGTATGATGTGAATGATCATTTGGGTTTTGAGCGAAAATCAGTTGAGTTATGGCAGGCTGGTTATCTCAACGCAGCTGTGCCCACCGATATGATTAATGATGGAAGACTAAAACTGAATATAGCAGGAAAGCCAGTTTTAAATGGATATGTATTTGATGCAATCGTTTTTTTGAACCCGCAATATGCAAGAAAGGAAACGACCACCTTTATCAAAAACTTTGTTGCAAAAGGCGGTAAATTATTGGTGGAAGGAAATGCCACCCGCGATTTTGATGGCAACGATATTTCTGCAGACTGGAAAAATATAGAAGACCGGGCGGTTGCTACTTCTTTTTCCCTGGAAAATATCCGGAAACTGGGAATAAAGAAAAATGGGTTGACGGATGGAGTTATGAACGAAGACGGCTCCTATACTTTTACGAGCATTGAATCGCTCAAAACAAATACGCCCGCAACCTTTTCCTTTGTTACAGGCAGTAACACTTTTACCGGCTACTACAAAGGGCTTGTAACGATCAAAGTAGATGAAAAAGGGAATTTGCTTAAACTGGCAGCAACAGGATTTTCTTTGCTGACAAAAAATGGAAAAAGTTTTATTCATTTAAGTAAGGAAGCGGATATATTCTTAGTGGTTCAAAATGGGCATTTGGATATCACAATAGCCGATGCAACAAAGTCAATAAAATTTTTTCCTGATTTTAAATAACAGCAGCAACTAAAATGAAAACAATTAAAACACCGTGACTGAATAATGAACAATTGGCATAAATACATATTGGTCATTTCTTTCCCCTTTATATTTCTTTTGCATAGCTGTAACAAGAAGTTTAGTGCGCGTTATTTCAAAGGCGCAAAATATGAAAAGACACAATTACAACCAGGTAATATTGATGTGCCGCAGCGCAGATCGATGGTTTGGAAAGATCACTCAGTTTTTGCAGATAGTATTTATAACATTTGGGCCCGCAGGCCAATTCCAGACTGGAATAAAACATCCAAAGGCGATGCACCAAGAATTTTTCTTGACAGATTTTTAACAGGCCGCGATATCAAAGAAACGAATCAAGCCATACAGAAGTCGGTACCGCATGGAGTAACCGGTTCAACATGGGCCCTGAATAAAAAGGGCGACTATGATTTTTCCATCACAATCCTCACAACGATTTTGTGGCTGTTTGGTGATCGTCCGGAAGTATTGTATCCGCAAACAAAAAAACACCTGCTTGATATTTTACTGACGGCGGACGGAAATAAATTTCATTATACAGCACCTAAAACGTGGGGCATGGTGCGGGAAACAGAAAATCATATTTTAATGACAGAAGGATCCCGCTATCTTAAAAACAGGTGGATCATGGAGCATGGCAATACAGATCCTTATTATAACAATTTGAACAATGGAATGGAAGATAAGCTGCTGGCTGTAATGCGCCAGATGAGCCGCGAAGGGCTGAATGAATTCAACTCATTGCCTTATACCGGGTATACGATTACAGCCTTACTTAACCTGGAAGCTTTTGGTAGCGGTAATATTAAAACGGCTGCCCGCAATGTACTGGATTATATGAACTGGTGTTACGCTTTGGGAAGTTATCGTTTAAAGCATTTTGCACCTATGAGAAGGCGTTATGAAAAAGCAGGCTTCCAGTTTCTGACCACAGACTATCATTCGGTGTTTATGAAAGCATGGTTAGGCTATTCGACCAACGACAGTTTCAACAAAAATATTGACGGGGCTTTGCCGCATGCATTAATGGGTTCCTGTATGCCTTATCGTCCTTCGGATGAAGTGGTGGAAATGCTGTTTAACAAAGGCAGCGGTTATTTTGTAAAACTGGGGCATGGCCCTTATGCCTGTCCTGAAATTTATGCTGCCGGCAAGCATTTTTTGATCTCTGCGGGAGGAGCGAACAGGGGTAAAAAATCAATAATTGTACCCCGGCCTATTTGTATTTTTTTAAACGACCCTGCTGATAAATTATCGGATGTTATACATCTTGCCGGTCCGGGTACTGATTTTATGCAGTGGAACAATACAGGCGTATATAAAAATTTTGCCTGTGCTGCAGGCCCGGTATATGTTCCTTCTTCCATGAAGCCAATGATTACAAAAGGCGACTGGTCTGTTTATTCGATGCATGACAGCATTACGATAGCAGTGTATTCAACAGCAAAATGCGGGTTGGTGATTGTATTTGAGCAGGTCGCTTCCGGCGGTTTAATTGATGAACTGCTGATGCTAAATCCCACTGCTGAAAATTTAAACATGCAATTCGTATTTCCGGGGGGACAGAAGATTAATTATGATTTAACTGCGGCAAAAGACAAATGGATCATTGTGTCGGCAGAAGGGAAAAATACGGATCGCGAATATGATAAATGGCCACTTATTGAAGGTGATATTTATAAAAATTAATTTTAAACTGTAGCCATTGCGTTTAATAAAAACAGGGGCTACGGATTGAAGAAATGATAAAATAAGTAATAGCGGTAATAATGATAAAAAAATTGTTTGTTTTATTGTTTATGGAGCTTTGTTTCACGCAAATTAGCCATGCGCAGGAAAATACCACGGTCTGGCTCGATGATCTGGCTATAAAATCATTTTCCGGTGGTATTCCTTCTGTTGCCGGTAAAACAAATGCCGGAAATGATTCTATGCGGATAAACGGGTTTACATACCACCGGGGTATTGGTGTTCAATCGTTGAGTACACTATCTTTTTTCTTGCAGGGTAATGCCATCTCTTTTACTGCAATGGCAGGTGCTGATGATAAAGCGGATAAAAGTGCTCAATTTAAATTTTATGTAATCGGCGACAGAAAGATTTTATTTGAAAGCAAAGAATTGAAACCGGGTGATGCGCCGGAGAAAATTGAAGTGAATCTTCCGGGTATTGAACGTTTAGGTTTGCTTGTAACAGTAAAAAACGAGGGAACAGGAAAATCTTATTCTGACTGGGCAAATGCACAGCTGTTGATGAAAGCAAATAATTTGCCTTTGCAAATTCCCAATACAGATGAGAAATATATTTTAACGCCATTGCCTGCT
>JBDUAY010000325.1:0-6827 GCA_040004415.1 Bacteroidota bacterium
CAAATTTTTCATAGTTATCGGGTTCAAAAAGAAGTTTTTGTCTTTTATTATCCCCTGGCAGCATGTCAAGCGTAATTATATCAGGCAGGGCATCGTTATTAATGTCTGCTACATCATTACCCATCGAGAAATTAGAAGTATGGCCGATTGATTGCTCTATCTTGTTTGTAAAAGTTCCATTTTTATTATTGATGTATAAATAATCGGGTACGCCGTAATCATTCGATACATAAATATCTGGCCAGCCATCGCCATTCAAATCTGCTATGCCGGCGCCCAGCCCGTAGGTAAGTTCTGAACTGCTAATACCTGCTTTTTGCGTAACGTCCGTAAAATGACCTTTGTTATTATTAAACAAACGAACACCGTTCATGGGGTTGTCTTTTTTTAAGATCGCACTGGTGGTTACTTCATCTACTATGGGCAATGATATGGGAGAATGGTTTAACAGGAACATGTCAAGATCCCCATCGCGATCGTAATCAAAAAAAACAGCCTGCGTGCTATAAGCGGTATCTGCGAGGCCATATTTTACCGCCTGCTCGCTGAAATGCGGAATACCAGCTGCATTGCTGCCATCATTAATAAATAATTGGTTGGCTCTTTTGGGGCCCTGTAGTTTTCCTGAATAGCAAACGTAGATATCTTCTTTGCCATCGCCATTAATATCAACAAACGTAACGCCTGTTTTCCACGGTCCGGGCCTGCCGGCAACGTCTGCAGCTTCGGTAATGTCTTCAAACTGCATTTTGCCTTTGTTGAGGTAAAGTTTGTTGCTTGTCATGTTACCGGTAAAATAGAGATCCTGCAATCCGTCATTATTTACATCACCCACGGCAACGCCACCGCCGTTGTAGAAATACTGATACATTAATACGTTGGCATTTATACTTTCTGTAAGTGTGTTGGTAAAATCAATATGCGTTTGTTCGGGCGATAACAATGTAAACAGTTTTTCTTCCGGTGCCTTCGTTACCGTTGCAGGAGAAAGTGTATTGTTATTGCAGCCACTTGCAAATGAGAGCACAAATAATATAAGCAGGCAACGTGCGCTAAGCTGTTGGAAGTTGACTGTAGTAGAATTTTGCATGTAAAAATTAAAAGTACTGCGTTTCAGATGCATATATTACTGTATTGAAAGATCACGAATAATACGGATATATCCTGTGCGTTTATTGGCCCGTTTACAGGCCTTAGCGACAGGATGACTGTGTTCAGTAATAGTTATAAATTCAAGTAAAGCAGGTTAACGAAACTGCTGGTATGAGAGACAAATATAACAAAAATGCCGGTAATAATTTACCGGCATTGTGTTAATCATAAGAAAGTATTTTATGGGTATTAATAACCCGGATTCTGAATTAGTTTGGCATTTTTGTTTATTTCGTCACGGGTAATCGGCCTGAAATACATTTTGTCGATCCAGCTGCGGTTTTCCAATGAGTTATCAATAAATGGTACATACGAGTAATTGTATTTTGTTAAATCAAAATGATAAGGCACTGGGGCCGATGCGCCGGCTTTAAGTTTGCCTGTAACCCCTATGAACAACAATTTACGGCCAAGGGTAGTGGGTGCAATCATCCATCTGCGGGCATCATGATAACGCTGTTCTTCAAATACCAGCTCTACCCTGCGCTCATTTCTGTATTCTTGTCTGAGTGCATCACCTGATAAAGTGATAGCAGGCATACCGGCGCGGAACCGTATCTTGTTTAACCAGGTTTTTGCTTCTGTTTCCTGTCCCAGTTCAATTGAAGCTTCTACATAGTTCAAAACCGCTTCTGTATAACGTAAAAAGGGATAAGGGATATATTGTCTTGTGTTGTTATCCACTACTGCAGGATCCGGATCAATGAATTTACGCATATAATACCCTGACCATGATGCATTCCAGTTTTCAATAGTACTGGTCCTCGTATCAAGACCAGCTATCAATGCACCGCCCGGAGCAGATTCGTAGGCCCCGGTCTGAATTTGATTGGCCGGATCTACATTGCCTGATATTTTATCACGTGGTTTCCAGCCCGCACCATCAAATAAAATGGTAGCATAGAGACGGGGATCCCGGTTAACGTAAGGAGCAGCAGCTTTAACCGGATCTGTCCAGTCAAATTTTGTTCCATCCATCATTTCATAATCGTCTACCAGTTGCTGAATGGGTACATTACCGGCCCAGTTATGATAACCATTGGGGCCATTGTCAAGACCTAGCGATGTTCCGTCGCCGCCAGGACCGCCTGTATACAAATCTGGAGAGAATTGACGCTGAAATAAAAGCTCGCTGGATGCGCTCGCATCAACGCCGGGGGCTTTACTTACACCACCCATTGACATTGACACATAGGCCTGTGTTGCTGCTGCTGAACTCAATGGTGCCGTTAGTGTAAGCATGTAACCATTTGTTGCGGTAAGAACTGCTTTTGCAGCATTTTGTGCAGATGTCCATCTTGCGGTACGGTCGCCTGTCAGGTAACCCAAAATTTCCGGGTTGGTAGCTGCAGAAATTGTGGGAGATTTTGCTTTTGCAGTCGGTATATCGTGCAGGTCACTTGCAGCATACAATAACACGCGGCTTTTTAGTGCTAAAGCTGAAATAGAGGTTGCACGGCCTTTTGCAAGTGTTTTGCCGGTTAATAACATTACCGCACTGTCGCAATCACCTACTATAAAGTTTACACAATCTTCGTATTTACTTCTGGCAATAGTATAATCCTGGTTCAATCCATAAGAATGACTAACTATGGGAATTCCTCCGTAGTAACGTAGTAATTGCTGGTAATAGTAAGCGCGTAAAAAATGGGCTTCGCCCTGTAAACGGGCGTTTAGCGTTGCGTCGTTAAAGGTTGCCGTTTTCAAATTTTCCAAAGAAAGGTTGCAGGATCTAATATAATTATACATGTTGCCCCACTCATAAGTTCCATCCAGCCAACCAGTATTGGATGGTGTCAATGTTCCTTCGGTAATGGTGTTGATACCACGACCGGGATGCACAAAAACTGCTTCATCTGTTAAGGAAGCTAATTGTTGTTCGGACCAGCCACCATTACCGAGGCCATTGTAAATATTTGTTACGAATGCTTCCGACAAACTACCATCTGTCCATGTTACGGCAGAAGAAATCGACGTTAAGGGCGTCGTATCTAAGAAAGCCTTTTTACATGAACCTGCCAGTACCGACAGTCCAAGAAAGACACCCAATTTGTATATGGTTATTTTTTTCATTGTCATATATTTAAAAAGTTACTTTAACACCTGTGTTAATTATTCTGGCTTGCGGATAGTATTGTCCGTTACCGCTGGTTGACTCAGGATCCCAAATCTTCATCTTATCCCAGGTTACCAGGTTTAGCGCATTTGCGTAAATACGGAAATTGCTTATTCCAACTTTCTTACCCCATTTAGCTGACAGGTTATATCCAAGCTCGATGTTTTTCAACCTAAGGTAATCGCTGCTTCTCAGGAAATAGGTGTTACCACCTGAATAATACGTATTGCCACGGTTTGCTATACGAGGATCAACACTGCTTGGGTTGTCTATGGTCCATTGATGATCGTAAGAATATTTTAAATAGTTACCAATATCACCAGATTCTGTTCCAATAAACAATAAACCACCAGTTGCACCCTGGAATAAAATGGACAAATCAAAGTTCTTCCAGCCAACATTCATATTAACTCCACCTGTAAAAGTTGGCTCATTTGTTTTGTCTAGCCTGATTTGGTCATCAGCAGTGATTTTTTTGTCACCATTGATATCCTTATACTTCATATCTCCTGGTTTCAGTTTTGGTGTCAGGCCTGTGTAATCGATGGTATTTGCATCAATTTCTTTTTGATCTTTGAATACGCCATCATATTCATAAGGCAGAAAAGCTCCACCACCGCCACTGCTGAAAGGATGGCCTGTTGCCCGCTGCCAGGCGGGTGCTCCAGGTGCTTCATCCTGAAACAATATTTTGTTTTTGGCATAGCCGCCATTAACGCTGATAGAATACCTGAAATCGCCATGGCGTCCATTGTAACCCACAGTGAAATCATAGCCCTTATTTTCAGATTTTCCAATGTTTGTAGGTGGTAAAAGGCTTCCAATACCGGAACTCTGCGGTGTTGATCCTGATTTCTGCCAAAGTATTTTGTCGCGTTTATTATAAAAATAGTCGAACTCAAAGTTGATAGCGCTGTTAAACAATGAACCTTCTATTCCGACATCGGTATTTTTTGCTACCTCCCAGGTAAAATTTGGATTGGGTACCACCTGTTCGTACAATGTTTTAAAAGCATTATTGTTTACAGTATAACTGCCAAAACCATAGGTAGACAAGAACTGGTATTCTTTTAACTGATTATTGTAATACACTTGGTCGTTACCAAGTACACCATATGACCCACGAAGTTTCAGAGAATTTACGAAATGCACATTTTCCTTAAAGAATTTTTCTTCAGAAATTCTCCATCCCGCCAGTATCCCTGGAAAAAAACCCCAGCGCTGGTTGGGAGCAAAAAGATAGGAGGCATCACTACGCCACAAGAATTCCAGCAGGTATTTTTCTTTATAATTATACGCAGCACGGCCAAAATAGCTTAAGCGCGCGCGGTTGTAACCTGCACCGCCTACTTGCTGGCCAGCAGTACCTCCGGCAAATAACTGTGAAAGGGCAGGCGAAATGAAATTGGTACGATATCCATTAAAATCGTCTTCCTTATCTGTTTCTTTGGTAACCGCCGCCATTAAAGCAATCGTATGATCGCCGATTTTTTTATCGTACGTAATAAATCCGGATGTCAGTACATTTAGATAATTGGCATCGCTTTCTCCCAGCTGGGGAGATGTAAAAGTAGACCGGAGATTTCTTGTAAGTACCGGTGTTTTGCCATCTGCCTGGTAAGTACTGTGATCCCAGAAATACAGGTACCAGGGAACCTGCCAGGTTTTAGTACGCTGAATTTCTTTGTCAATTGTAGCCGTACCGCTGACCTTTAGACCGGTTATCCATGGTATAACAATGTCCAGTCGCCCGTTCAACTGATAATAATCTCTTTTATCATCTGCAAAACCTGTCTGATTGGTGGTAATAACAATTGGGTTCTGACCATTTTCAATATCCGGTCCTGGCAGGCCATTTGGCCAAACTTCAGGATCGGTAGGTCTTCCACGCATCAGCATCCTGAATATTGAACCTGCACTTTGTGTAGGGAAGTGGCGATACTCTTCGCGTGCAACTATGCCGATGTTGGTAGAAATATATTTATTGATGTTTGCATCCATGTTTATTCGCATATCGTACTGCTTATATCCGGTAGCAGAATTCTTATAATATCCGTCCTGGTTCTGATAACCAAGGGAAGCCAGATACCGCACATTTTCAGAACCGCCTTTTAATTGCAGGGAATGCTGAGCCTGAGGTGACCATGTTTTCAATGTTGTTTTAAACCAATCAGTATTCGGATGTCCCCAGGGGTCGCTTCCATCTGCATACTTTTTTACATCACTGGGTTGGAATGGCGCACGTACTATATTGCCGCCCTGTGTAGTATAGCTACCGGTTGAATTAAATGCAGTTTGCGCCGCACCCCACTCTCCGGAAGGAACGCCATCAAAAATGGTTGTTTCATTGTTCATCTGTATGTATTGTAATGCATTGGCCATTTTTGGAATGCGATCCGGTTGCGACCAGCCATGGTTGTAAGTATAAGACAATTGGGGTTTGCCGGATTTACCATGTTTGGTGGTAACCAGGATAACACCATTTGCCGCTCTTGAACCATAAATGGCGGCAGAAGCATCTTTTAATACAGACATCGTTTCAACATCTGCAGGGTTAATTCTTTCCAGGCCGCCCGCAACATCCGGTACACCATCCACTACTATCAGCGCCGAGGTATTGCCGAATGTATTTGTTCCCCGGATGCGAATATTGGAACCATCATAGCCAGGCTCACCTGATGACTGTACTGCGCTGATACCCGGTAAACGGCCAACCAGTGAGTTGGATAAATTGGTGGTGGGGCTTTTTTCCAGATCGGTTCCTTTTACGGTAGAAACTGCCCCGGTAACAGTTACTTTCTTTTGTGTACCATAACCAACTACAACTACGTCGTTTAAAGTGCCGTTTGCAAGCGCCAGGTTCACTACCAGCGAATTTTGCTTGCCTACTACCAGTTCCTGCGTGGCAAATCCCAGGTAGGAAACAACCAGTACAGATTTTTCACTGGGAACATCAATAGCAAAAGAACCGTTGGCATCCGTAGACACCCCGTTTTTTGATCCCTTTACTGTAACACTGGCATTGGGTGCAGGACCGCCCTTGTCATCCTTAATCATGCCTGTTACATGAATTTTGTTTTGTGCCATGGATGCTAATCCACAGAGTACAAAAACAAGCGGAAGAAAGAGTTTTTTGAGAATTAGTGACGAGGAGGACAACAGGCAGTAAGACCTACCTGTATAAGGCGTGAGTAAACGCTTTTCCATAATGGCAGTTTTTGGTTTTAAAAAAGCAATTGTTATTATTAAATGAGCTATGTAATCGTTTACATAAAATAATTCGACATCAATTTGGTTCCTTCCTTTTTAAAGGATCATCCTCATTATCAGTACTATTCTGTTCAATAAAAAAGCTTGTAACGGTGTAGCGTAAGGCCCGGGATTCAGGTAATTTGTCACCTCAAAAATCTAAAAGAATTTGAAAAATTTTCCTCCTTATTTTCCAAATGCAAAAGCAAATTAACATTTTATTATTAAAAACATTAAAAATCTGTTATTTTTTTTTTGAATTTTATATTTAACGAAAATCAACCCTGACAGCGGAAGATGTTTTTCGTAC
>JBDUAY010000033.1:0-22725 GCA_040004415.1 Bacteroidota bacterium
ACAGATTACCAGGGAACACCCGCTGGCAGTGATCCTGTTTATGGATATATCTTATCGGGGATTGCTGCATGTATACTGTTCATAGCTTGTATTAACTTCATCAATTTGTCTGTTGCTGGTGCTGTAAAAAGAGCCCCTGAAATTGGATGCCGTAAAATACTTGGGGCCTCCCGTAAACAGCTTATCATACAATTCATGGTTGAATCAATGCTGGTGAGTACACTGTCATTTATATTGGCCGCAGCAGTTACCTGGCTATTATTGCCCTTTTTTAATGAACTGGCCGAAAAAAGACTAAGCCTGTCGTACTTGTTTGACGCAACAATGATTGAATCACTATTGTTATTGTACTTCCTGTGTTTTGTGGGTGCCGGTTTTTACCCCGCGCTTGTTTTATCAGGTAAAAAATCCTTACATAAAAAAAGTAAAAACTATCTGTCGCAAAGTCTGGTAATAGGGCAGTTCGCCGTTGCTATTCTCCTTATCATTGGCATGTTGTTTACCAATAGACAGTTGCAATACATGACGCATGCAGCGTCTGGTTATAATGAGAAAAACCTTCTTGAATTTACTGTTGACAAAGCAGTCATGAACCAGGAATTGATGGACAATTGCAAAACTAACTTTACGCTTGTTAGAGGTGTAGAAAAAGTGGGGTATGCAAATATCGGGAAGTTTGGTGGCAAAACAATTGCTGGTGGGAGAGAATTTGCGGCTGTGTATGAGCGAATAGATGAGAACTATTTAAGTGTGCTTCAAACAACGCTGTTAAAAGGAAGATACTTTTCGCCAGGCTTTCGTGCAGACGTCAATCAATCTGTTCTGGTTAATGAAACATTCGCGCAGGCAGCGGGATGGAAAGATCCGGTTGGTGAAACGATCGATTACATGAACATACCAGGCATGGGCGAACAAAAAATGAATGTTGTTGGTGTTATAAAGGACTATCATTTCGAATCATTGAGAGAGAAAATAAAACCACAAGTGTTTTGCATGTTACCACAGTTACCCATGGGAAGATTTGTGGTGAGATTGAAAACAGTTGATCCGGTAACTACCATTAAAGCACTTGATAAAACTTACCATTCATTATTTCCTGAACATCCGTTTGCGTACAGCTTTAAAGATGATTCCATACAAAAAAATTATGCATCAGAAGCAAGGTGGAAAAAAATAATAGCCTGCTCGGCAGTTGTTGCCATATTTATTGCTTGTATAGGTTTGTTTGGACTTGCCATGTTAAACACTGAAAAACGGAGAAAAGAAATAGCCATCAGGAAATTGCTCGGCGCTGGCATCGTGCAATTGCTGCAATTAATCTCGTTTGATTTTTTACAACTGGTGTTAACCGCTTTGCTGATTGCCATTCCTGTCGGTTGGTATTTCTCAGTAAAGTGGCTGGAACAATTTGCCTATCGTATACAAAATTCATGGTGGTTGTTTTTCAGCGCAGGCTTTATTGCAGTTGGAATGGCTGTGTTAACCATCGGCTTCCAGGTCATTAAAGCGGCCGTTGCCAATCCTGTTTCATCTTTAAAAAATCAATGAATAATATGGAAAATAAAATTGCATTGGCACTGGTAATCTTTTTTGTGTGGCATTTTGACGTGTACAGCCAAACAACAAAACCACAGGCACCGGTGAAAACCGGAAATGAATGGAAAATGCCTTCAGATGTTTTTCAGCGGGCAAAAACCTATTCATCTGATCTTCAGAAAAAGCTAGGTCTGGACTCTGTTCAAACAAAAAGAGTGCATGACATTTATTTAGCAAATACAAAACCGTTAGACGAAATTTCTGTGGCCGCAGTGAGTGACAAAGACAAAACTGCTATGAGAAAATCAAACCAGGTTGCCTTCAATGAAAAAATGAAAACCGTACTTTCTGGCCTCCAGTACCAAAAATATATTAAGACGTTGCCTTAAATATGGAATATTGCATCTCAGGCATCTACCGTGAATGATTCTATTCAAGACAGCTTTCCGCCAACTTAAATCAGGCAATTTATTTACATTACTTAATATTTTTGGGCTGGCCGTTGGACTTGCCGCGTGCCTGGTCGTGTACCTCTTTATAAAAGATGAATATAGTTTTGACAGACAAAATAAAGATGCGGATCACATTTACAGGATTATTACCCATATCAAAAATGATGATGGTAGTATTGTAACGGTTCCGGCTACACCGCCCGCTTTGGCGGCGGCCATGCAAAAAACCTCACCAGAACTGAAAGCTGTGGTCAGGTTGTTTCCACCCGCAGCTGGCTGGGGAAACAGGTTCTATGTGCGGCATGGGGATAAGCAATTTATTGAAGACAATATTTATAGGGCTGACAGCAGTTTTTTTGATGTTTTCACCGTTTCATTTTTAAATGGAAATGCAGCGACAGCGCTTTCATCGCCCAATGGTATTGTGCTCACTCAATCTATTGCAAAAAAATATTTTGGTGGTGATAATCCTATTGGAAAAATAATGAACGTAGATGATTGGGAACCGCACCAGGTGACGGCAGTTATAAAAGATTTTCCGGATAATGTTCACTTCAAAATTGATATGCTTGTCTCCCTGCAATCGCTTGACCTGGGTGGCAGGCTGAGCCAAACCTGGGGATGGAATAGCTTTTATACTTACGTCAGGTTACAACCAGGCACGCCGATAATAAAATTTGATAAAAAGATCAATCAAATCTTTCGCGACAATCAACCCGGCAGCAAAAATACAATCACTACGCAGGCCTTAACAAGCATCCACCTGCATTCTGATTTGCCGGGTGAACTGAAGCCCAATAGCGATGCCAGTTATAGTTTTATTTTTGCAATAGTTTGCCTGTTCATTTTAATAAATGCCTGTATTAATTACATTAATTTTTCGACTGCCAGTGCGAGTTTTCGGGCAAAAGAGATTGGTATTCGGAAAATCTCTGGCGCAGCCAGAGCAACACTGTTTTACCAGTTATTACTGGAGGCTGTTTTATCTTCACTTCTTGCAGGATTAGTGGCGTTGCTGCTTGCATTTTTATTTTTACCGGCTGTTAATCAAATAACAGGCAAACAACTGGCTCTTACACATGGTAGTGACTACAGCACTTTAATCAGTTTGTTTATTTTATCATTGCTGACTGGTATACTTGCTGGTTGTTATCCTGCATTTTACCTGGCATCTTTTAACCCAATGCAAGCGTTAAAGAATCAACAAATGCCCGGCACCCGCAATGTACAGCTACGAAAATTACTGGTGTTTGCTCAGTTTTTTATATCAGTTACATTAATTATTGGCATTATTACCGTTTACCGCCAGGTTGATTTTATGCAACACGCAAATGGAGGTCTTGACAAGGATCACATTATCATTGTTAATGATATTGGTTTTCTAAATAGCGATGAAAGAACAATATTGCGAAACGAATTAGTTAAGAATAGTGGCGTTCAGTACGTAGCAGCTTGTGACGGTGTGCCCGGAGGTTATAATTGGTCGAGGAATGTACGGTTGAAGGGTGTGCAGAACAGCCAACTCATCAATTTTCTGAGTATTGATAATGATTTTATTCCTGCATTTGAAATCAGGATAAAGGAGGGACGGAATTTTTCTGCCGCTTATCCGGCGGATACTGCAGATGCTGTAATATTAAATGAAACGGCCGTAAAAGATTTGGGTATTGCTACCCCGGTTATTGGCAAACAGATCGTGTGGAATCAAAATGATAAGACCGGCGATATTACTTATGCAACGATAAGAGGCGTGGTCAAAGATTTTTATTTTACTTCTATGAAAAATGCAGTTCAGCCATTTGCTTTTTCACGACGAAACAACCGTCAATGGGAATATGCCATAAAAATTGATGGAAAGGATGTTGCTGGCACCATAGCTTCTATCAAAAATACCTGGGACAAAAACATAAAGTCGAGGCCATTTCAATATGTTTTTTTAGATGAGACCTATGCAAAGTTATATAAGGGAGAACGAAATTTTAAAACGATTTTTAGTTATACAGCAGTACTTGCCATAGTTAAAGCATGTATGGGTATTTTAAGTTTGTCTATGTATATGATGAAGCGCCGTACAAAGGAAATAAGCATACGTAAAGTGCTTGGTGCCACCTCAACTTCTATTGCAGCGTTGCTTTCCAAGGAATTTATAACGTTAATCATTGCGGCTTCTCTAATTTCATTTCCAGTTTCATGGTGGTTGGCCTCTTCCTGGTTGCACGGCTACGCTTATAGGATAAATATAAGTTGGTGGGTATTCCCGTTAAGCAGTTTAGCTTTACTGATAGTTGCACTGATGACAATAAGTTTTCACACAATTAAAGCCTCAACTACAAACCCGGTCAAAAGTTTGCGAAATGAATAATGTTAGTTAATCATTGCGCAAATGGGTAACGGGGTTTTCAAAAGCTGTTTTGATACCCTGGTAACTAACGGTCACCAAGGCAATCACAACTACCATTAACCCTGCCTGGGCAAACATCCACCAATTCACATCATGCTGAAAAGATCAGGGTCTGCATAAATACCAGATTCATATAAGATCTTGTCTCCAACTTTTACAAGTTCTTCGCCAAAACCAGCCACACGTGCTGCATGTTTTGTCTCCGGCATTTCATTGCGCAAGGCCGCCGCCATCGGACCTGCGGTAGAACTGCCGGTAGAAATACCATCTGCGTTGTGCTGGTTTTTCATCAGCAAATAAATATTGGCAAGGTTGGTATGAAATGCATCATAACTGTATTCGTCCGTTATTACCAGCAGAATTAGAATACTGGTTGATAATCCAACAACAAGACCACCAATATTAACAATGGATGAAACCTTGTTTTTAAGAAGGTTGCGCCAGGCGAGCTTCAGATAGCTTTTTAGCATGGAATTATTTTTAGTTAATTATTTTTACAGCCCTTCCATAATCCGCATCATTGTTTATTTTTTTAGCGGCGGCTAAATAAGCAGCTTTCGTTCTTTCTGTACGGGACATTTTTTGCGCAATTCGTATAAGCAGATCACTCTTATCCATGTCTGATTGTTGCTCAGCAGCTGCATCAATCATGCTTATCCATTGATCTTCTGTTATGTCTTTCCTGTCTATCAGTTTGCTGAAAATATTTTGTTTGTCTATGTCTGCATTAAAATGACTGTTGATTTCCAGTATATTATTCAACCGGTATTCGTCTGTGGGTCCTTTGTCGATCAATTGAGAAAGCATTTTCACTTTATCTATATCAGCATTCAATTGTGAAATGACCTTGATGACCTTGTCAAAACTATTATTTGACAGTGAATCCTGTGCAATTAAACCAGCAAGCAGGTTTGTTTTTTGGATATCTGCATTCAGGTGTGAAACAATCTCTAACCACGCTATCATTATTAATGAATCTTTGCGGCGTGCAGGCGTAACTCTTTTCAAAAAATTTTCTTTATCAATATCTGATACCGAGTTTTCGGTCTGCCTGATAACCGCTAAAAGTTCTTCGTCCGTAAGACTATCACTTGAAAATAGGAGGTTCAGGTAGGGAGCTTTTATATTTTCCATTTTCAGGTTGGGTAATTCCGCAATGAGCGCATGATAACCCCCTTTTTTATAGATTCGTTCTGCTCTTCCATTTGCATTGTATCCCCATCCAATCATTTTTTTTATGCAGGCACTGATGAAATGGTTGCCACTGTCATTTAATGGCAAATCCTGGCCCCCATCGTACAATGTATAATGGATTTCGCCCTGCAGGTTGCTTTCAGCGGTTAGCTTCGCGTCATTCTCTCTGAATTTAAGGTAACCACCGGGTGGAATACTGACAATAGAATTTTCATCGTCACTAAATATAACCTTACCCGACCATTTGATTTGTGCATAATAATCGCCGATGCCGATAGTCATGGTGCCGTCGTTGTCATCATTGTGTGTACCGTGATTAGTAAAAGAAAAATAAGCACGTAACAATACAAGGCACAAAGCCACTAAAAAAAATAAAAGTTTCATCGTTGTATTATTTTCCGGTTTCCCTTGTAAAAAAATAATAGCCACCAAAGCCGGCCGCAATGCTGAATGCCATGATAGCCAGTGAATGCAATCCGAACGGTCTTGACCAGCTCATAGCCGCGAAGCCAACGCCGACGGCGGCAAGAACGAAAAACCATTGCAATAAATAATTTCTTTTCTCTTTGTTGGTTTCCGGTTGCAGCAGTTGCGCAACAACCGGCTCGGTAGTTCCCTTGTCGAGTATCTTATTTTTTAGTTTATACTCCAGGGACTGCTTGATGATTCTGAAAATGAAATTGGAAAGCATATAGATGACCAGGAGTACAGCGCAGATATTTAACGAATCAAAAATAAATTGCCGGTCTTTAAATGGCTCAAAATTGTTATCCTGTGCATTGGCAGTGAATGCCGCGATAATGATTGTTACAGTTGCAAGTATTTTTTTCATTTTGAAGATTATTATTTATTTGACAGGAATGATGTAATAAGGTTGCAGTTATTCTTGAAAATTTAGTTTTTCTATCTGACGCTCATACATACGGTATAAGCTAATTGCCTTAAACACGATGATGCCGGTGCAGGCTATAATACTCATGAGCAAAAACCCGGACGAAATTCCTGTGGCGAGGTGTAAAAAATTGTTTCTAAAAAGATATAATGGGATAGCTACAAATGCTGCTATAAAAAATGGCCGGATATTCCTGGTTGTTTTTTTTGCTGTTGTCTGGGGAAGCTGCTGAAGTATAACATTTGCCAGGTCAAAATCAAATGCAGCACCAGGTTGTTCGCGTACGCCGGTTATTAACAACTTATAAGCGGCAATTTGTTCCTGGCAGGAGACACAAGTGTCAACATGCTGCAGCATCTCAGCATCCGAACTTTGTTGATTCAATGCTACTAATTGCAAATCCTCCTCCGAAAGATGTTCTTTACTCATATTTCTTCTTTTTTGTACTGCTGCAATAAATTTTCTTTTAATGCTTTTCTTGCTCTGAACAGATAACTTTTGATAGTTCCTTCAGGTAAAGCAGTAATTTCCTGAATTTCCCCATAACTTAAATCTTCGGTATGGAATAAGGTAATAAGTGTTTTCAAAATGGGTGGTAATTTTTCAATCGCTGCGCTAATGATAATTGTGCGTTCTTTCAAATCCAATACCAGTCCTGGTGCATCAGTTCCTTTGTGGTTTAATAATTCAATATCATCCTGCAGCAATAATTTCTTTTTTTCAAGATGATTGAGACATGCGTTATACGCTATCCGTGCAATCCAGGTGGAAAGTTTGGACTCAAATCTGAAGTTGGGTAAGCTTTTATAGGCTTTCAGATATACTTCCTGTGCAAGATCTTTCCTGTCTTCACTGTTGCTGATCATTTTATATACAACCTGGGCCACCAATGCTTCTGTATTTTTTATGATAGTGCCGAACGCGCCTGTATCACCCGTCAATACCTTTTCAACGAGTATCCGGTCCTGCGGGTTATGATGATTTTGGGCGTTCACTGGTATGTCAGACAGGCATTTGTTAGAAATGTTGCAAAAACAGTCCGAAATGTTTTGCATGCGGAAGTTCAGCATTATCGCTGAATATTAGTATACCACTATTTTCCTCACGTTTTTTTTTGCGCGCTGGTTTAGCAATCTCCGCGTAAAATCGATGCCTGTAGAATAAAACGAATTCCCTTATTGTGTGGATGAATAATATTAGGTATAGGATTTAGTGTCTTTATTGTTCCTGTAAAAAGCTGCTATCAAAAAGGACATCGCTTCGGACAATGGCGGGAATAGCCCAGTTCACAACGGTTTCTGATTTCCTGTTACAGCCAGGCCTTGCTGCTGTAATTTTTTTTAGATCACCGGTGGTCAGGAAGCGATTTGAGTTGCAATCGCCCGGACGTTCTTCTTTGAGGGACTGAAGCACCGGGAGGGCGCGTAGTTGCAGGGTAAGCCGATCCTGTATCAATGTTGAAGTTGGTTTGCTCCTGGATAAAAATTTGACAGGTTTACGCGAACCGTTAAAGCCCCAAACTATTGGTCAGGAAAATACCGGGCTGGCTGGAATGAAATGATGCAAATAAATTGCATTGACCGGGACAACTTCAGCATGTTTACAACATCAGGTTGTAAATTGGATTATTGTAAAAGTTAAAAATATAATTATGAAAAAGATCCTATTCATTGCAGTGATGTCTGCCGGAACTACATTCATGGCGGTTGCGCAAAAACTACCGGCATCAAAAGTGCCGGATGCAGTCAGAAAATCCTTTGCTAAAGAGCATCCGGGCGTTACGGCCAAATGGGAAAATGAAAACGGGCAGTTTGAAGCGGGCTATAAAGATGCTGGCAAAACAATGTCCATTTTGTATAAGGCCGATGGCTCGATGACAGAAAGCGAAGTCGCTATTAAAGTGAGTGCATTGCCGGCGCCCGTTCTTATCTATGTAAAAGAGCATTACAAAGGATTTGCTATCAAAGAAGGGGCAAAAATTACGAAGGCTGATGGCACCATCAATTATGAAGCTGAAGTAAATAAAATGGATGTACTTTTTGACGGGAGCGGAAGATTCATCAAAGAATCAAAAGATTGACATTATGTTTAAATTGATCCTTTCTGCGTCCAACAACGGCAGGAAGGATTTTTTTGACCCGGAGATCAGTGTATTTGCCTCACGGCCAGAGATAGGGCCAGGCAAGTTATGACACCAGGATTACCATCGTTACGCTTCAGAATTTATTCAGAATCGCCAGGTAGTTTGCGTTGTCAAATCCATTACACATTGCTTACATGATGAACATTAATTATCACGCGTTAGAAGAAAGTGCCGGACGGTTCGTAACGCGCCTGTATACAACAGATCTCCGGGTAGAATTTCCTTACCATAACCTGCGGCATACCGTAGCTGTAGTGGAACATGTAAAGGAAATCGCGGCTTTCTACAAGTTGGGCGATCATGAAAACTGCATGCTCATACTGGCTGCATGGTTTCATGATACAGGCCAGTTATCAGGCGACTGCCAGGGCCACGAGCAGCGCAGTGTGGTCATCCTGCATAATTACTTGTCTTCAGCAGGTTTACCCGGCGATATTATATTGGCCGCTGAAGTTTGTGTGATGGCTACCAAAGGTGAAACGCTACCGGTTACTTTATCCGAAAAAATAATCTGCGATGCGGATACTTATCATTTTGGCACTGCATTATTCCGGCAAACAGAATTCCTGGTACAAAAAGAAATGGAAATGCGCACCGGTCAACAGTTCCCAAAATGGCATCAGGGCAGCTTACAGCTATTGCAAAACCATGTTTTTTATACAGCGTATTGCCAATTGAAGCTGAATGCCGGTAAAAAAGAAAATATCCGCTGGCTGGAGAGCCTGGTTTAAGGTTCCGTCAGCTGACAAGGTTATGCTGGCAGATTACAGGATCATGATGACGGTACCTAATATAATACAGGCTGCACCAATTGCCGTCTTTACCGTCAGCGTTTCATGTAAAAAAATCACCGACAAAACAATCGTAAGCGCTACACTTAGTTTATCAACCGGTGCAACCTGTGAAACTTTACCGGCCTGCAGCGCCTTAAAATAAAATATCCAGGACAAGCCGGTTGCCAAACCCGAAATGATCAGGAAAACCAGGTTATGCTTTGACAGGCCAGCCAATTCTTTGGTTTCGCCTTTTACTACGACAATGCCCCAGGCAACCAGCAAAATAATAACGGTGCGGATCGCAGTAGCCAGGTTGGCATTTACATTTGTAACGCCAATCTTGGCAAAGATGGCGGTCAGGGAAGCGAACAATGCTGATAATAGTGCGTAAATCCACCACATAACTATACTGTTTTGGTATGATGATTTATAAAGTAACACCCCGGGATGCCGGGATGTTCTATTCAGTTAACCGATTCAAAGGATAGAACTAATCATAGATCTAACAATTTTATTGCACGACCAGTATCTGGAATGTGCCGGGTAACATCGGGGCCCTGCGTTCACCCGGTGCAGGCGTGCCCATATCTGCGGCCGGTAAATAAATACTGTGCAGTGTCTCATTTACAGCAATTGTCCGGGCACTTTTTTTAGTAATTATATTGGCGGTTAGGGTGAATTTACCAGCACCGTCTTCATGGATGACAGTCAGTTTTCCTTCACCGCAGGAAGCAAAAATGTTTTTTGTGTTGTTGTCGAACGCAACACCATCACAACCATCACCAATGGCCGGTGTTGCTATTACTTTGCCTGTGGTATAATCAATCACCGCCATTTTTTTATCACAACCGGCAAATAATCTTTTGGTAGCACGATCGATAGCAAGACCTGTTGGACCTTCAGCAGGTGCAATGGGCCAACGGTTTTCCACCGCATTTGTTTTAGTATTGACCACAACAATTTCATTTTTGTCTTCGATATTTACATATACTTTTCCATGGCCGTCGCTTACCGCGGTTTCAGGTTTTCCACCTACTGCCACAGTTGCTACCAGCTTTTCAGTTACCGGATCAATAAAGGAGAGATCATTGCTGCGGCCATTGCACGTGATAATCATTTTCGAATAATCATCGTACATGATGGCGTCCGGGTTCTGACCGGCACCGATCTGGCCCAGCACCTGGTTTGATTTCAAATCAAAAACCGTAATGTTGTTAAGCCTGCCGTTGCTGGTATAACCCTTTCCTAAAGATGGCGCAAACGCGATGCCGTGAACGCCGGTTGTATTGGGGATCACGCCCACGGAATCACCGGTTGTTTCATTGAGTATATTAACCTGTGTACCGTGTGAAACATATAAACGGTTATTGCCTGGCCCAACGGCAATATAATCCCAGCCGCCGGCACTGGCAATATGAAATGTTTTGATTACCTGCATTTTGCTGCCCTGTGCAAAAACTGCGGAAGAAAAGAATAATCCTGCGGCCATCGTACAATAGAAGCGGGACAAACGGTTGATTTTTTTCATGTGTTTTGTATTATTGATGAATCGATTCTGTTACCGGTGGCGTGCTGCCGTTTTTTTTATATAAAAGCGTTAAGAACGATGGAAGGACGATAAGTAATAAAGGTAATGCAATAATAAACCCACCTATTACAGCAATGGCCAGGGGTTGGTGCAGTTGCGCCCCGGCACCGATCCCGAGTGCCAGCGGCATGAGGGCAATGATAGCACCGAGCGCCGTCATTAATTTAGGCCGGAGACGGGTTGAAATGGAATAGATAACGGACTCATCCACCGTCATGGTGTGCAATGCTTCTTTGAACTGCAGAAAAGTAAAAATGGAATTTTCCCCGATGATGCCCACTATCATAATAAGCCCGGTATAGCTGCCAACGTTGAGCGGCGTGCCGGTAATAAACAAACCGATGTAACTGCCTGATATGCCCAGGACGGCCACCAGCAAAATCAGCAGGGCTATTTTAAATTCCCGGAATAAAAACAATATGACGCCAAAGACAAGCAGGCTGGCGGTCACCAGAATCAGCAGCAATTCTTTAAATGACTGCTGCTGGTCTGCAAAAGCACCTCCGTATTCAATGTGGTAGCCTTTCGGTAGTTTTATTTTAGCGTCTATATCCTGCTGAATCTTTTTACTGACGGTTCCAAGATCACTGTTTTCAAGTCTTGCAGTAACTACACCCATTGATTGCAAATTCTGCCGCTGGATTTCCGCATCACCTGCATTTACGTGTACGGATGCCAGTGAGGTAATAGGATTGAGCTTGCCATTGGGCAAAAAGACCTGGAGGTTACTGATATCATGAACGCCCATCTTGCGGTTGAGGGGATAAACGATTCGGATGGCCGATAGCTGTTCTTTTTCCAGGATATTGCCCACCACATTGCCTTCCATTGAAGTCTGCAACTGGTACTGCAGGTTAACCGGCGTAATACCGAACTGCGCCAGCTTGCCGTAATCGGGCTCAATACTCACCGAAGGACCTGCGATAACAATACCATCAAAAACATCTGCGGTGCCTTCTACAGCAGATACCACGGATGCAACCTGCCGCGACAAATCCTGCAACTGTTGCTGGTTATCGCCGAATATTTTTACTTCAATCGGTTGAACGGATGTCATCAGGTCACCCAGCATATCCCCAATGACTTGTCCGAAATCAATACGCAAAGCCGGTTGGGTGGATTCAATTTTTTTCCGGATATCAGCAATCACTTCTTCGGTCGGGCGATCACGCGTTGTTTTTAGTTGTATCAGGTAATCGCCGGTATTGGGCTCGGTAATAAAAAATCCCATCTGTGTACCGGTCCGCCTGGAATAGGCAGCCACTTCGGGAACGGTAACAATAATTTTTTCTGCTTCTTTCAGCATCCGATCCGTTTCTTCCAGGGAAGTGCCGGGCGGTGAAGCATAGTCCAGTACAATACTTCCTTCGTCCATCTCCGGCAGGAAACCTGTTTGCAGTTTCGGCAGGATGATAACAACAGCTGCAACCAGGCCCGCCACAAAAACAAATGAAATGATTGGCCGGTGGATAAAGAATGATACCCATCGCTGGTTTTTGACCGTATGGGGTTTTATTTTTGGGCGGACGCGTTTATTGTTGGTGAGTAATAAATATATTACCGGCAGGCCAATCCAGGTGACAAAAAAAGAACAGACCAGTGTAATGATCATCGTATTGGTCAGTACTTTAAAATACGCACCGGCGACACCCGTCATTAAAACAAAGGGAAAGAATATAACGATTGTACTGATCGAAGAACCGATCATGGCCGGCAGCAGGTAATGAATAGCTTTGTACAGCAGGGTAGTAGTTGGTTCGTCCGGATGTTCTTCATGGGTACGGTGAATTTGCTCAACCACAACAATGGCATCATCAATAATAAGGCCGATGGCAGCCGCAATGGCACCAAGGGTCATGATATTAAATGTATAACCCACTGCGTACAGCACAACCAGGGTGAGACAAAGAGTAACGGGTATCGTAATCAGAATAGTGCCACTTGCTTTCACGGACCTGAGAAAAATTATGGCCACTATAATGGCAAGTGCCAGACCTGTCCATAAACTTTCGGTGACGCTTTTTACCGACTGATTTACAAAATCAGCTTGTACATAATACGGTTTGACCGTTACGCCGGCGGGAAGAATTTTTTGCAGTTCGCTAATTTTATTTTCCATGGCCGTGGATAGATCTACCAGGTTGGCATTGGGTTGTTTGATTACGGCCACCAGGATGCCTTCTTTTCCGTTGGCATTGATTTTCGTGAACTCTACTGCTTCCCTGATCTGTACTTCAGCTACATCCTGCAGTTTAATAATTCTGCGGCCGTCATTTTTTACGACAATATTTTGGAGGTCAGTGGTTGAATGAACCATGGCGTCTGTTACGGCGAGGTACAGGAATTTATAATCGGCGAGGTAACCGTTTGATTTGATAAAATTCGTTTGTGCCAGCGCGTTAGTTACTGAATCTGGTGTCAATCCGAGTGCGCTCATTTTCCGGGCATCCAGTTGCAGCCAGTATTCTTTAGTCTTGCCACCAATGATACGTACTTCTGACACACCCTTTACCTGTGATAAAAAAGGCTTTATGGTATAATTGGCGAGCATCTTTAATTCAATCGGGGATTTATCATGGCTTTCCAGGGTGTAACCCATTACCGGCAGGATTGAAGGATTCATTTTCTCCACGGTAATTTGAACATCCGGTGGCAACTGATTTCTCACCTGGCTGATTTTCGATTGTATTTGCTGCTGGCTGAGATCGATATTGGCATTCCAGTCCATAAAGGCTGAAATTTCACAACTACCGCGGCTGGTCGTGCTGCGTATCTGGGTAAGATCCGGAATTTGCTTGATAACATTTTCCAATGGCTTGGTAACGGTCACCATCATCTTATCCACTGGCTGCAAACCCGCATCTGCAATGATTTTGATCTTGGGAAAGGTAATGTCCGGGAACAGCGATGTCTTCATGTTGGTGTACGCAAATACGCCCCCGGCGATAATGAGCACCAGTAAAACAGTCAGCGGATTTTTGTATAGTATAAAGAACCTGTTCAAAATGATTGATTGAGCGTTGACGGAATAATTTTAACCTTCGCCGTATCCGGCAATCCAAATTGACCTGTCAGCAGCACCTTGTCGCCGGGATGCAGGGGTGGCGTAAGGATTTCAATACGATCCATCGTTTCGATGCCTTTGGTTACCGGCACCTTTATAGCCGTGGTGCTATCAGTCATTTTCATTATCCAGAAACTGCTTTGTGTTTCATCTGTAAGCACCGCTGCTTTTGGCAATGAAACGGCTTTGTTTTTTAATTCTTTTATTATCCTGACTTTTGCGATTAGGTTTTCCGGGATGCTATGGATGGGATTCACTTTTATAAAAATGCTTTGCGTTTGGGAGGCCGGATCAACATTCGGCAGGGAACCAGATATGGTACCAGTGAGTTTTTCTCCGTCGGGCAAAGTAAGTTCCACCGTTTTCCTGTTTTGCAGGTAGGGCCGCAGTTCATAGGGAAGATCCAGCAGGAATACAAAGCTGTTCATATCGCTGATCACGGCCAGCTGTTCCCCGTCCTGTACATAATCGCCGGCCTGGTGGTTAAGCTGCGTAATAAATCCTTTTTCACCGGCCCTGATGGAATTGGTGCCTGAGAATTTAAAACTGCTGTCAAGCTTGTTTACGGCATTGCCGATGCTTTGTGCTTCTTTTGTTTTGATAGTAAAAAGTGCTTGTCCCTTGTTTACAAACTGGCCGGGTTGCGCGAAATTGGATTGCAGGTATCCATTGGCGTTAGCCTTAATAAAATTCTTCAGTAAAAAAGTTGAACTGGCATTCAGCTCGATAAACGACGAAAGCGGCTCAGTCGTAACTTCCGTCACGGTGACCGGTGTCTGTACAACAGCCGGGCTTGCTTCCGGAGCGGTTTTTTCTGCAGGCGGCTGTCCGCAGCCCCAAAAGGCGGCTGTATACAACAGGAAAATAAAAGACCGGTAATAATTGCTTTGCTGCATGAATATGTTTTTATCGGTTCCAGTAATTAATCTGGTTAATAATGAGCAGGCGGCTTACATTATTTTGCGTAAGCAGGTTTTTGGCTGCCAGGTAATTATTGACCGCAATAACAAGGTCTGCTATTTTAGCATCGCCGGTTTCGAGGAGCTTCATATTTACATTGATCAAACCTTCTGCATATTTTACCTGGTTATTGATTTGGGCAATAAGTTCACCGGTGGCCTTTAATTGCTGTGATAGCTGCGCAATCTGTTGGCTGTACTGTGTTGTAAAAAAATCCTGGTAACTTAGCCTGGTGCGTTCAGCGACAGCAATTTTTGAATATTGTATTTTTCGCTGATGCCCGTCGAATATCGGCACGGAAATACTCACACCTGCGCTGGTGCCAAAATTTTTATATGGCAGATACGTCAGCGTTGAACTATAGCCTGCATCGGCAAAAAGATTCACTTTTGGTTTATAGCTATAGTTCACCAATGCCTGGCTGTTGCGAAGGGTAAGACTGTCAATCACAAATTTCTTAAAAAAAATGGATTCATTGATTTCCGGCAGCTTATTAAGTTCAATGGGCGGCTCCGTCAGCACGACGGCTGAAGTATCGAATACACCACTTAAATAGTTGAGGGTTGCATAATCATTCTGCAATTGAATGGTCAGTTGTTTGATGGATAATTCCTGCTGTTGCCTGGTCACCAGAAAGGTCAGGTAATCTGTCTGCCGGTATACATTGCTTTCGGTCAGCGTCTTCAACAAACCTTCTTCTTTACGCAGCAGCGCATTGATTTCTTTGGCAAAACCTAATTGCTGCAGATCACCAAATGCGGTGATGTACTGGGCCGTGATCGTGCGCGTTAGATCCTGTTCAGAAACTTTTGCCGTATTATCAATCCCCTGGCTTTGCAAACGCAGTGTCTCGAATTGTGCAGCCAGATATTTTTTATTAATGAGCGCCTGGCTGTAACCTGCCAGTGCTGAAAGCTGTCCACCATTGGTGATGGCACCATCATAACCATATCCCAGGATAACCGGTGCATAATAACTGTTGCTGGTTCCATTTACCTGTGGTCCGTAAGCCGCACGAATGCGCAGGCTGTCGGCCTGGTTTATCAGTACCTGGTTCCGGTAGTCTTTTAACAGCGGGCTGTTGGCAAGTGCCTGGCGAACAAAATAGTCAAGTGTTTTTTCCTGCTGGCCATGTGCCATGCCGGCAACAACTGCCATTACAACCGATATAAAAATATTTTTTTTCATCTTACCTATTGCTGCAAACCTATCCGGCAATTCTGTTTATATTCTGAAGTAAGGGAACCAGCTTCTTAAAAATGATGCACCATTCCCAATTCAAATGATCCGTTTTGAAATGCTGGCACGACCAGTGTGGTTACAGTTTTATCTTTGAACAACTTTCTTTTTATGACCGGGTATATCCAATAGGCAAGTTTGGTGGATATAATCCCGACGCCCGCCCCGGCAATAACATCCCCGGCCCAATGCTTATTTTTCCAGACGCGCAGATAGCCCGTTACAGCCGCCGCCGCATACCCGGCAATACCATACCAGGGTGACATATTTTTATATTCCTGCCGCAAAAACTCCGCTGCGGCAAAAGCGGTGGCGGTATGGCCGGAAGGAAATGAAGCATTGTTGGAACCATCTGGTCTTTCTTCTCCGGTAATCTTTTTACCGCCGTAGACGGCTGCACCAAGGAACAGGTTGGACATGGCATAAATAAAGGTGCGATCCCGAAAATTGTTCCTGCCATGAATGCCCGCAGCGTTCAATAAATACACCACCGCGCCAGGTGCGTATTGCAGATAATTGTCAAACGTCGTTTTGTGCGGGGACCCTTCCGCAGACACTTCTTCTTTAATCGTTTCATTAATATCCTGCAAAGCATCTGTATGCAATGATACAATTCCATACACGATGAAAGTTGCCGGCAAAATACAGGACTGATAACGAAAAATCTTTTTTACAGGAGCCGGATTCAAGTTAATTTTTGCCGGCTGGGATACGCTGTCAGCCGGCAAAAATGTCCTTTTTATACTGTCAGGGGATTGCGCATTAACTGAAGGAAAACATGCCTGCAGGTAAAGAATGGTTGACAGGGTAAAAATGATTTTGTTCATGGTTTGTTGGAGCGTATAGTTGATTGATAGTTTTCAGTGAGTATGAAAAGGTGCATCTGTTTCTCGAACCGGTACCGTATCTCAAAGCCGGCGTATACCGCAGCCTGTTTAACGATGGCAAGTCCCAGCCCAATCCCCTCAGATGACTGGCCCGTTTTCGCAAAGCGTTTGAACAGCCGGCCTTCATCGAGCGGAAATACAGCGCCTGTATTACTGATTTCCAGAATATTTTCATCCGTAACAATTTTGATCAGGCCACCCTGTCTATTATATCTGATGGCATTGCTTAATAAATTATTCAGTATCATTTCCGCCAGTTCGGGGTTGATGGTTATAATACCGGGGCCGATAAAATTGGTAGTGACCTTTATATTTTTAGCAGCGGTAATTTCTTCAAATTGCTCAATCTTTTCTTTCACTTTTTCAGAAAGATTTATCTGCGACGTTTCTGCATACTGACCATTCTCTATTTTGGTCAGTAATAACAGCCCTTTGTTCAAACGCGCGAGCCGCTCAATGGATTCATACGCGCCCTGCACTGCTTTTCCCTGTGTTTCGGAAAGATGTTCATCCTGGATAAGCAAATCCAGCTTCGAACGGATGACAGCCAGCGGCGTCTGCAATTCGTGGGCAGCATTTTCAGTAAACTCTTTCAGGTACTGATAATCCGCATGCGCTTTTGCGGTAGCGTGGCGGAGTGTTTCATTCATTATCGTAAATTCTTCTATGTTGGTGGAAGCAAACGGAAGGTCTGTTTTTTTACCCAGTTCAAAACTGCGCATAATGGACAACGTTGTATAAAATGGCTGCCACAATTTTTTTAATACCAGCCGGTTGATTAAAAAAGAGATCGCAAGGATAAGTAATATGGTAATGAGGGTAATGGTCACAATGGATCTTATCATATCATCGGTTCCTTCCAGCGATTTGGTGACCGACACCCGGTACCATTGGGTTCCCGTACTGATACTAAATGTTAGCCGGCGAAAAAGTTCATCTTCGCCATGATGACCTTCACGGAGATGAACCGTGCTGAATAGTCTTTCTCCTTCATCTCCCGTTGCGGGCCGGTAGTCCGTCTGCTGGTCGCGTACAGGTATGATCTCAGGTAACGCGTGGTATTTCCTGGTATAGGTTTCTACCTCATGCTGTTCTATTTTTAAATCTTCATCGACCTGGCCGCTAAGGACATATTGAAGCAGAAAATAAAATGAAATGCCCGATAGCAGAAATACGCTAACCGTTGCCAATAAATTGATCCGGTTGTACCGGGTGAATAATTTCATATTCAGGCTAAATTGAAAATTTGTAACCAATGCCGTAAACAGATTCTATATAATCGGGGCAACCGGCGTGCAACAGTTTTTTGCGCAAATTCTTGATATGGGCATACAGGAAATCAAAGTTACCGGCCACGCCCGCCTGGTCGCCCCATACATGTTCACTCATCGCATTTTTGCTGACAACCCGGTTTTTGTTGCCGACGAAATATAACAATAAATCGTATTCCATCCTGGTCAGATTCAGGGTCTGGCCGCCCGCCATAGCTGTTTTATCCTGGATATTAAGCGACAGGTTACCAATTTCAATGGTGCTTTTCCCCATGAAAACCTTCCGGCGGATAATTGCCTCTATCCTGGCCATTAATTCCGGCAGATGAAACGGTTTGGTCAGGTAGTCGTCTGCACCAGCTCTTAAGCCATGCACCTTATCATCCAGCGAATTGCGTGCAGAAATAACCAGTACCGCATCGGCTTTATTGTTACTGCGCAGTTCTTTGAGAATATCCAGGCCACTGCCACCCGGCAATGTGATATCCAGAATAATACAGGTATAATCATGCAATGCTATTTTTTCCATGGCCGCAGGAAAATTGTAAGCAGTCTCGCATATAAAATGCGCTGAATTCAGATAACTGCAGATGCTGTCTGATAGTTCTTTTTCATCCTCTATGACTAATAATTTCATAATGGTTGATAGTAAAGCTATACAGCAAATCTGGGGAAATACTGAAGTTTATTGAAGAAAGACAACAGCAATCAGCGACCGGCAGCAGAATAAAATATTAATACAGGCGGACCCGAACATGCTGAAGATTTGGGCCGGACTGTAATTGCTTTTAAAAATTAATGAGGAAAGACAGTGAAGTTGCCAGGTAATTATTCATACAAGGATGGTTTGATTGATGATAATACCGGCTTAACCCCTGGATTTGTCCACCGAATTTTTCCATTGGAATAATTCAGGGTATTTATCTGCTGTTCCGGCTGGCTCTCTTGTGATTAGCTGTTGTGCGGCATTTTCAAAAGCTTGTCCCATATCGCCCGACGGAGCCGTTGCTATATTATCGCCAAGCATAGATTTTACGGTAATGATTTGTTGGGGCGGTGGTGGCGCCGCCGGATCGGCTTCCGCAGATAATGCGGTTGACAAACTTTCAATGCCCTTGTTTTTCCTGTCCGCTACGGTTGCGGAATAAGGTTTACCGGGTGTGAATTTTTCTGCCAGCAGCTGTAGCACAGACGTATGATCAAAAAGCGAGGAGCAGACCGAATTTTTAGCAACATATGGTGAGACCAGTATACCGGGGATGCGTACCCCAAGACTGTTAAAATGAAAAGGGCTGTCTTCTTTTGTATCATATGGAATGGCGGGTGGCGGCACATGGTCAAAAAACCCCCCATGTTCATCATAATACACAACCATTAAAGTATTACCCCAGCGTTTTTGGTTGGCTGTTATTGCTTCGTAGGTCCGGCGTAAAAATTCTTCCCCGAAACCAACAGCGAGTGGCGCATGGTTATCATTGGGCTGGTCTGAACCAAAATGTGGTGCATCATGATAGGAAGGTTCCACCACAATAACCTGTGGAAACGTTTCATCTGCTTCTGTTGTTACGTCATGAAAAAGCGATTCATAGTCCCTGAACCGATCGCTCAAAAGTTCTGTCCAGAGATGATCATATAAAATGAAAAATGAAAGTCCGTCGTGGTAGACCCGCCATTTTACGCCGTTGGCATTCATCCAGTCAAAAATATTGCCGTCTGCCTTTACCAGCTGCAGTTTGGTCTGGTGGATAGAACTATCCCCGCAGAACGCCATCGTTCGGTTCGGTTGTGTGCTGGTAGGCATAGGAGCAAACCAGTTGTCACAGACTGAATAGGTATTTGCGAGAAAACTGGTAACAGGTACCTGTTCCTGTTTAAAAAACCCAAGCGGCGGCGAAAACTTATTGGGACTGTCACCGCTTTTGTCAAGGTAAGCCTGAACAAAACCATCCATTTCATATTTGCCATTGGCAGCTGATTTTGCCATCTGTATACTGATATCCGAAAATTCATGTGGTATATCATAAGCCATGTTTGCATCGGTCTTTATCTTCCATGGACTATAATCATCTCCTTTATAAGGTATACTGTACTGGGTCAGTGGTTTGGTTAATCCGTTCACCCCTTTATTGATATTATCATAGCTGAGATGACCCAGCATATGATCAAAAGATCGGTTTTCGAACATCAGCAATACAATCGTATTGATATTTTCAAGTGCCATGGCTATTGCTTTGAGTATAAAAGAATTGTATGAATGCGGAGTTTGCCCGGTATCCTGCTGCTATCCTGTTTTTCCGCGGCGGTTAGCAAGCACCTGATTTCCCATTTACCACTGTTGGGCACCCCGTTAAAAACCATGGACGGACTTCCATCCGCGTTCAGGGTCGCCATTTTGCCAGCATGACTAACCGCAAGGTCACGGTCACTGCCCGTCATAACTGACTGCAGTAAAAAATGATTGCCCCATTTTTTGATATCCTTTTCACCTTCTGCCAGCAGCGTATCACCTTTTCTAAGCGTTGTGAATACGATATCATCTGCTGAATGAAGATCACGCACATCTACAATCACCGTTCTTTTTATTTCTTTTCCTTTTTTGGCTACCACCAGTGTGTATTCCCTGGTTTCGGGCTGTGGATTGTCCGGGTCAACCGATGCTGGAATGGTATGCGTTAAAAGGGTTGCCTTTCCGCGAACCGACCAGCTGACAAAAACAGAATCATCTGCAGTGATGGTCATAGGCTGAACCGTGTATAAATGAACCAGGGGTTTGCACGAAAAGGTACCCGTTATAATAGTGAACAGGACGACGACAGAAAAAAATGTATATTTTATTTTTATCATTATGCGACAGGTAAAGCAGGGGATAATTTTTTTAGAGCGGCAGCAACCGGTTTGCCAATGGAAGTCAGCGAACCAGCATCATGCGAACTGCCCGTGCGAAAAATGAGTAGCGCCAATAAAAGATAGGTTACCGGGGATTGATTCATGCAAGATTATTAGTTTAAAATTCTGTGAATTTATTAATTAAAAAAATACCCTGTTCGTGGTATCGCGGTTTCAATCGCTCATATGACCTAATTATGGAATAATTCAAATGATTGTATCAATTTTATTACCTGTATGCTAACAAATTATCGGTTCACAATTAAAGTTTACCAGGGCAGTACGAAATAAAATTTAAAGGGAACGAAACCAAGTGCAGCTGAAAGGTATTTTAATTCTCATTCCCGGAGAAACACCGCTACCGGTTATTGCTCTCAAAGGCTTTCGAATTGCCATTTATCAAAATTTTTCGGTCGCTTGTCGTCTCTTGTTTTTTTAACCCAACCAATTTGCTCAAAACAGGCATCTTACCTGGTACAGGCGCTCTCTGCGCATAGTTACAGCTCTGTCTTTCTGAAATAGATTATATGCTTACTAGAAAATTAAGGCGAAGTCGGATGCTGTTGTGTTGCTGCTTTATATGCATGGTCTTTTTTTCAGCTGCTTTAAATGCGCAACAAAAGGATCTGATTGATATTATAAATAAGGACTTAAAAATAAATACCAATAAGGTCCTGGGACATGTACGCAAACGTAAAATCTATTATTCGTTTTTGCCTTTTGGCAGCCCGTTGCCGGGTGGGGGTAGTGCGCTGGTTACTTCAACAACTGCAGGTTTTTACCTTGGTAGCAGGGTGTCTACCTCTATTTCTTCTATCACTTTTACGCCTTATGTTACTTTCACGGGAAGATTCGGATACACTTTTAAATCTAATCTCTGGCTAAAAAATAACCAATGGGACATTATGGGCGACACAAGATTTTTATTTTATCCGCAGTACACCTGGGGACTTAGCGGCAATACGAAAGAGCCCAATAAGCTTTTACTTAATTATAAATATGCACGTTTTTATCAAACATTTCTAAGGGCTATTCGCCCTGATTTTCTCTTGGGCCTTGCTTATCATTTTGATCAGCATTTTGATATTGATGCTGCTACTGATACAAGCCTGGAGAGATTTACCCGGTACAAATATGGCACCAGTGCAACAGAAAATTCTTTGTCTTCCGGTCTTTCAGTGAATATATTGTATGATCAAAGGCGAAATCCAAACGATCCGCACCCCGGCTGGTATGCAAACATTGTGTACAGGTTCAATACTTCACTGTTGGGCAGTAATCAACATTGGGAATCACTGTATGCCGATGCCCGGCGATATATTTCTTTCAGCAAATCAAAACAGAACATGCTTGCCATCTGGGTTTTTTATTGGACAACCTTAAATAAACAAACGCCTTTTCTTGATCTGCCCAGCATTGGCTGGGATCCTTACCAG
>JBDUAY010000001.1:0-60734 GCA_040004415.1 Bacteroidota bacterium
CCGTTTTCTACTTTAAATTGCTGGCCGGCTATTTTTACAACTGCGAACATAATAATCCGATTTAAGGAGTGCAAAAGTAACTGAATTTTCAATACGGGCAAATAGAAAATTCATTTATTTCGGGCATAATTATCGCGTTCGGCATTCCTATCCATTTATCTTTGCTCATTATTAACGTAACGACTATGAAAGTCAAGTCATTTCTTGCCAAACCCTTTGCTTCATATGTGCAGCGGCAGGTCAAAAAAGACATGTTGAATGCCATTGCGGACCAGCAGGAAATCTTACAGGATTTGCTGAAAACAGGCAGTAAAACCATCTTTGGGGCCGAACATAAGCTGGGCGAAGTTAAAACATACGAGGCTTTTAAACAGGCGGTTCCCATCAGGGATTACGAGCAATACAAGCCATACATAGAGCAGATCAAAGAGGGCAAACACAATGTTTTATGGAAAGGACAGCCTATTTACCTTGCCAAAACCTCCGGCACTACCAGCGGTATTAAGTATATACCCATCACAAAAGATTCCATCCCCAACCATATTAATACCGCCCGAAATGCACTTTTGAGCTATATGTCCGCCAGCGGCAATAACAAATTTGCAGATGGCAAAATGATTTTCTTATCCGGCTCGCCTGAGCTGGAAAGGGTGGGCGGCATACCTACTGGCAGGCTCAGCGGCATTGCCAACCACCATATTCCCCGTTACCTGCGTACCAACCAACTACCCAGCTATGAAACCAGCTGTATAGAAGAGTGGGAGACAAAACTGGATAAAATTGTAGAAGAAACACTGAATCAGGATATGACGCTCATCAGTGGCATACCGCCATGGATGCAGATGTATTTCGACAGGCTGATGCAAGTAAGCGGAAAAGAAATCAAAGATTTGTTTCCTAACTTGTCTGTGCTGGTACACGGAGGTGTAAATTTTGAACCTTATAAAGCAAAATTGTTCAACAGCATCGGCAAAAAGATAGATACAATAGAAACATTTCCGGCATCCGAAGGTTTTTTTGCTTTTCAGGATTCGCAGGAAGAAGAAGGCCTGTTATTAAATACCAACAGTGGTATCTTTTTTGAATTTGTTCCGGCAAATGAAATACTAAAAGATAATCCAACAAGGTTGAGCCTGAAAGATATACAGGTAGGTGAAAATTATGCCATGGTCATTAATAATAATGCGGGTTTGTGGGGATACAATTTAGGGGATACCGTAAAATTTCTTTCAGCAGATCCATATCGCATTGTAGTTACCGGCCGTATTAAACATTTTATTTCTGCCTTTGGTGAACATGTTATTGGTGAAGAAGTAGAATATAGTTTAATGAAAGCTGCAACAGAAGAAGGCGTACGCATTACGGAATTTACGGTTGCACCCATGATACAGCAGGGTAGTGGTAAAAGTTTTCATGAATGGTTTGTTGAATTTGAAAAGGCACCGCAAAGCCTCCATGAGTTTGCCGTAAAAGTGGATAATAATCTTCGCAAAAAAAATATTTACTACGACGATCTTATAGCGGGTAATATCTTAACGCAACTGCAAATAAAACCCGTTCAGAAAAATGGTTTTATTGAATACATGAAGAGTATTGGCAAGCTTGGTGGCCAGAACAAAGTGCCACGCCTCAGCAACGATAGAAAAGTTGCCGATGAAATGGAGAAATGGACAAATGGTAGCTGTTAGCCATCAGCATTTAGCTATTAATGTCTTTTGCTTTGTCTGTCGCGGTTGAACCGGTTTTAATAAAAGTATGCCTGTAACAGCTCAAAGTTAATGGCTGTTTAATATTTTATTATCTTTTTCGTCAGCACCTGATTGCCTTCTACCACCCGAACAATGTACACACCGGCAGAATAACGGCTGATATCAAGCGCATAATAATTTGACTGGCCGTTCACAATTGTTTCCGCTACTTTTTGTCCGCTCATATTGAAAATCTCAATGCCTTTTATGTTCGTGGGCTGCGGATAAAACTGAACAATAACAGCGCCATTGGTAGGACTTGGCGTAACCAAAAATCCTCTACTTTTTAAGTTTGGATTGATGGTGACCGTACGTAAGTTAACGTCATCAAGGTATACATTGTTTTCAAAGCCAGTCGTATTTCTGAACGCCAGCAAAATTTTTCCGGCACCAATATAATTGCTGATATTAATAGAATCTTTTCTCCACTCAGTGGCAGCAGGTACAAACGAAGTTGTTAAAGCAGCTGTATGCGTAACCAGTGTGCTGCCCCATTTTTTATAAAGACTGGTATAGGAGGTGCCGCAATCTGTGCTCAGCAACACTTCCAGCGTATCCCATGTATTGCTGGCAGTATTAACATCCGTATAGGTGGCGGCTGCTACCTGGAAAGAGAAAAAAGCAGAATCCACGCCGGTAAGACTAACATCCGGAAGACGCAGGTAATCCTGTTGTCCCACTGCACTATAGTCAAGATTATCAATCTTTACACTGGCACTGCCGGTTTTAGCTACGCCGGTAACTTTTTGCCAGGTGATACCATTATCAGGATTTACAATATCCCAGCCGGTTGGTGGAAATACACTTCCTTCAAAACTTTCTGATACTGACGTTACCGGATTATTGTATTGAAAATTAATGCTGATAGAATCATTAATTGTATTTTGGTCAGTCCCGTTATTTGGATTCGACAAATATACTTTTAGCGTATGCGTACCGGCGGTAGCGGTGACAGCGGGAAGTGTAACATTTGCAGTAGCCAATTGTGCCAGTGAGCCAGTCCACGGAGCGGTAGCAACAGTCGTATTATCAAGAACGGTTGTAATAGTTAAAGAAGTAAGTGTTTGCGATCCCCGGTTCCGTATCGTAATAACTGGTGTAAAAGGATTCGTACAAACACGCTGTGCCGGTTGATTAAGAGATTTCAACTGTGCATCAAGGTTATATGATACGGGTGTTTGACAACCAATGGATGAAATGAGAGACGATCGGTATGCCACCAATGCGCTCTCCATGCGGGCAACCTGTTGCACGGTAAACATCACCAGGCAGGCATCGTAAGTATAGTCCATATAGTTTTGATACATAATTCCATTGCCCGATGTGGTGCAGTTATCTAATACAACGCCATTAGAACAGGCAGAACTGGAATTTCCCTGGTTGGGCGTATCGTCTATAAAATCGGTACCTGTGCAAGCGCCATTGTCATCGCCCCAAATATGATATAGATTGAAATAATGACCTATTTCGTGCGTCAGGGTTTTTCCACCATTGTACTGAGGATAAGCCGTACTGCCGGGTATTGATCTGTATTCAATTACTACACCCTGTTCATTATCGTTGCCACTTTGCGGAAATGTTCCATAGCCCAGCAGGCCGTTACCGAGCGGACAAATCCATACGTTCAGATAGCTGGTTGGATCCCAAATGTCTGCACCGCCGCTGGCTGCATGTTTAACACCGTTATCTGTATTTAGAAAAGCTGTTTGTGTTGTTGAAGTACGTTCAATACCTGTAGTAGGATCCCCTGACGGAGTTTGTTTTGCCAGGCAAAATTGTATGCCTGATTGACCAAAAAATGGTTTGAAGTAAGAAGGCACTTTTACAGAATCACCATTGATTCCTGCATAATCTTTATTAATGGTATCTAACTGTGCCAGCACCTGCGCATCCGTAACGGTTGATTGGTTGTTAACTACAACATGAAAAACAATGGGAATCGTTATAAATGTTCTGTTTCCACCTGCTTGTTGTGTTTGTGCAACAGATAACCGGTAAGCTCCATTACGAAGTGCATTATTAAAGCGATCCCGTTCTGCCTCAAACTTTTGCTTCAGCTGTGGATTAGTCTGAAATTGAAACTCCAGGTTTTGCATGGTACCACATTTCTCTGGTACTGTTTTGGCATTTTTTTGTCCGCATGCAATACCCGCGAAAACAGTAACAAAAACAATAGAGCAAACCAGCTTTAAAAATTTCATAAATACAGCGTATAAAAAAGAAAAATAGACAGTTTTTTGTTAATGGCAGCGTTCTTTTTAAAACAATTTATATTACTGGCTTTTTTCATAAGCCCTGCAGAACAAAGGGTAGTTTGGTTGGGCAGCGATAACAGCGGTAAATACCGGAAATATAGAACAGGCAAGATTAAACCTTTTTACATATCTTAATACGTTGCTGATAATATTTTTGTTGGGTTATAATAGTATTTTTTTTATTTGCGCATAGCGAATAATTTTATTGGCATACTGCGTTTGTTTCACAACATCCGCCATCATTTTTTTTGGTAAGATGCCTAACCACAGTTATTGTAAAGAAAGTTTATACCAAATAGTATTGTCCTGAAAAAGACGCATCCCGTCTTTTCCTCCTCCGGGAGGTAATCCACCGGGCGGAGTATACCATCACCACCACCATCGGGAGGCATCTGGCCTCCACCAAAATCAGGCATCTTCATGCCTTTTTCTACCAGGCAAATAGAGATACGTGAATTTACCGAAAGCGGTTCAGCCAAAGTGTTAACCGGTAGTTGTGCACCATATACCAGGGTGTCTTTTATAAAATATAATGATATGCTTAGACCCGATGGATGATGTATGTTTTGCATGCCGTTTAAGTCTTCTTTAAAACCGGTTAATTTCATTTCATGCTGGCGGGCAATGGTTTTAGCCAGCATTTGTATATTGTTGTATCGGGTTCGTTGCGGCTGTCAAAATTTACAGGTCCGTTAAAGCCGGGTGTTTGCTCTTGCATTGGTTTCTCATTTGGCTCATGCGCGTTAAATGGAAAAAGAATGCCTGTCTTTTTATTCTTTTTTCCTTTTGTACCGATCCGTATCTCCATCCCGTTTGTAACAATTTTTCTTTGTTGCAGCGGGTCTGTTACTGCCAGGTAAACATGAATAATATTGCCTGTATTGTATATAGCGTACCATGATTTTGAATCTTCGTCATAATTTTTTTTGACAGGTGAGGCAGCAGCAGCGTTTATGTTATTGCCAGTTTCGGGTTGCGATTGTAAATTATTTTGCTGCGCGTAAACATGGATGGCTGTACACAACATAAAAAGTGTTATAAAACAAGCGGCACGTAGTTGCTTCAGCATAAAAAATTATTTTGATAAAAATATAACAGTGATTACCGCGAAAAAAAAATATAGATGAAACAATGAAATGCATCGGAGAATATATTTCCTTCCAGACTACGTACTTTTGGAAGATGAATAACCTGGCAATTCCTGCAATTATCATTTTTTGGGTACAAATATTATTAATTGTTCCTGATGCAACCGGGCAGGTGAGAATAGATCAAGCCCGTACAGATACTTTTTTAGAAAATCTTTTGCAATCTAAACCGCAGTATTTTGAACAAATTTTACAAAACAGGAAGACGCTTAAAGTACAAATTATTTATACGAAAATAGATCGCAAGGGAAACAATGAACCTGTTTTTACACCTTATTATTTCAATATTGACTCCTCTGTTTATTTCTATCCCGCTTCTACAGTGAAAATGCCGGTTGCCCTGCTGGCTTTACAAAAATTGCATGAATTAAGTTTGCCGGGACTCGACAAAAACAGCACGCTTTTAACAGGTGCAAGCTATAATGGGCAGAGCCCTGTTTATAATGATCCTACTTCCAGGGATGGAAGACCGACCGTGGCACAGTATGTAAAAAAAATATTCATGGTGAGCGATAACGATGCGTTTAACCGGTTATATGAATTAATGGGACAGCAATATATAAATGATAAGCTGCATAAAATGGGCTATGCGGATGCTGAAATATTACATCGCCTGGAAATAAGCATGACGCCTGATGAAAACCGTCATACCAATCCCATTGGTTTTTATAATGCATTTGGAAAAATGTTGTACACACAGCCCATGCAGTTGAATGAAACAACCTACAATAAACGCAATGATTCTGTTGGCAATGCTTATTATAGCAATGGGCAGTTAATCAATCATGCCATGGATTTTTCTTCAAAAAACCGCATTACCCTGCAAGATTTAACAGATGTTTTAAGAGCCGTTTTGTTTCCACAGTCTGTATCGCCGCAACAACGGTTTAATTTTACGGACGATGATTATAAATTTGTAAAACAGTATATGTCGCAATTGCCAACAGAAAGTGTGTACCCGCCGTACAGCGCAGATACTGCAACGTATTGGCCCGCCTACTGTAAATTTTTATTGTACGGATCTGATAAAGGCACCTTGCCATCAAACATACGTATATTTAATAAAGTTGGCGATGCATACGGCTTCTTAACGGATGTGGCATACGTAGTTGATTTTGATAAAAAAATAGAATTTATGCTGAGTGCCCGGATATACTGTAATACCGATGGTGTTTTAAATGATGATGTGTATGATTATAAAACCATTGGCATGCCGTTTATGAAACAATTGGGTAAGGCGATGTATGAATATGAATTGAGCAGGCCCCGTGCAGTAAAGCCGGATTTAACTGCTTTTAAAATGAATTACGATAAATAAGCAGTACCCCGATGAAATATTCCTTATTGATTCTATTATTTGTTGCTGCTATTATTGTTTCATGTAAAAAGACAAACAGTAGCAATGTCAATGTGTTGTTTTATAATGGTACCTGGTCGGTGCCTGCTATCACCGCTGCATGGAACGGGAACAATGTTATAACAACGGGGATTGCCCAGGGACAAAGTTCCGGTACTTCATTCAGCCCATATTTAAAAGAACCGGCAGGTACCAATCTTGTAACAATAAAAATTGGTACCGATTCATTGAGTAAAAATGTTTATGCAGCTTCTTCCGCAGGTACCAGCTTTCTTTTTTATGATGATAGCAGTGCTGCTGCTGTCACTGGTACCGCAATTAGTGTACTGCAATTAACAGATGATCTTACATTGCCCGACACCGCATCAATCAATTACCGTTTTATTAATTTATCGCCTGACACAAGTGCCACGGTCGACGTACTACTGGTGAATGGCACAACAGATAGTTTAGGACTTATTACTGCGTCTGGTGCATTTATTGGTGCCGGAGCAGATCCTGCTGCTGTTCAGCCTTTTTTAAATCAAAAATATCACGGTGAAGGATACACCATAAAGATTAAGAAGTCTGGCACAGAAGCATTACTTGCATCTGTTCCCAATTACTTTTTTGCTGTGCGGGGTATTTATAGTATTATTTTTTCGGGAGTATCTACTGGTTCTGGCAGTACTGCTTTTAAGGTATCCGTATTGCATCATTTTGCACAGTAAAAAGCAATTAGAATTAATAATTCTGTTATTTGGAATTACGTTAAAAGCTCAGTATCCACCCTGCCCAATGCCGGGGATAAATTTTTGGCTTGAGAATTAATATAAGGCGTTTGCGGAAGCCAAATGCTTTGTTTTCAAGAATGCCTATTCTGCCGGCGCTTTAAAATCCTGGTTGGTAAAAGGTGGATTGTCAGGAATTTTTATAATGTTGAATGCATGATTGGTTGCATGGTGACAGCTGTTGCAGGTATTGGTTAACAACATAAAACCACTTTTAAACGATTGCATATTTTTTGTGCTGATGGCATTGCTGACACTATCGATAGCCGGATTGATCATGGAAAGTTTTTGAACTTCGGGTCTGTCTGCACAATAAACCGGTATTCCTTCCAGCGCTTCTTTTATTTCTCCTATTTCGAAATCAGCCAGTTGCCAGTTTTGGTTTTCTCCCGCCAACCACAGCTTGGCATGATGCACCTGGATAGAACTCATAAATTCTCCTAATCCTGGTTTATACGTTTGTGCCAATTTTTCTTCAAGGCTGTCTATACGATTCTGCAATACCTGTGTTTTATCTGCAGAATTATTACAAGAAAATAATGTAACGGAAAATAAGAAAAGAAGCATGGCTTTCATGTTACAAAGCTACCACAGTCTTTTGAAATGATGCAGTTTTCGAAATTATATGGGTTCTGGAGACGGTGGTAGTTTGGCCAGTATTTTCCTCCTCAAATTTAAAAATGGTTTTTCAATCAATTTGTTCATCAGCCATGCAGCCGCCAGGCCAACAACGGTACAAAATAAAAACATCTATCAGCTGTCAACCACTAAATTCAGTTTTACAATTTGCGCCTGGCCGGGGTGTATAATTATTTTATGTGTAAGATAAATGGCGTATAATAAAACTGCTATTTTCGATGTGATAGCAGATTTAAATTTGTACAAAAAACTGGCTGGACTGCTTGGCCCCAGGCACGATCTGTATGTTGGATAATAGATCCATTTATACCAATTGACCCAACTGTTGTCGTCTTCCAGAAGCGGCAATAGTTTTACATTGTACACATACCAACGGAGAATGATTCCAAATAAAAATACCCCAACCTGGAACCTGATTTTTTTTAATTGCTTTGGCATAAATCAAGGCAATCAGAATAAGCGGAAATAGTACATAAAATTGTTCTTCAATGCAAAGCGATTAGGTATGTGAGCATGTACCCTGTGTACGAAGGTCGAGACCCAAGGTGTTGCGTAAAGGGCAGGTATTTCCAAAGTGGGGCGGGTGCTTCCCGTTCACGAAAAGATGGAAAACAAAAATATAACGCTACTATAACCAGGTACGCCGGAATAATTCTAAAAAAACGTTTTAGAAAAAACGCTTTGAGGTATATTGTTTTCTCCCTGGCAATGGTTGCAAAAAGTTGCGATGAGATTAAATAACCACTGAGTACAAAGAAATGATCTACACCGGTCCAGCCAAATTTTCCAATATCAGTTATCCATTTCGGTGATGTGAAAACATGACCATAATGGAAAACGAAAACGAATGTGATGGCAACGGCCTGAGATGATCGAGGCCGTATAGTTTGGTATATGGTGAAGTGGTAAGCGTTCCCTGGTTTGATTTAATTTAAATTATTATCCTGCTTTTAGCGGTCATTACTGTATTTAAAAAATTGCATTTTCTGCGGTTTGCAGAGCGCCGGTTTTATGTATTTATAAAAGTGTTATTGGTTGCCCGAATGCTCATTTATAAACTGCTCATTAAACTCAATCAAATACACTGTTTTTATTTTGTCAGTATAGGCGCGTTCTATTCTAAATTTTTTCAATATGGCTGGATCTTCTTCAAATAATTTTTCGAGATTTTTTTTAGATGCTTTTTTCGTTTTCCCTTCCGGATTGATAAACATCAGATCGTACCGCGCAGGTTTTGTTGTTGCACCTGCGTCTTCAGCAGGTGAAGCAGGCAATGATTTAATTGTATAAATATCGCTATGCCAGCATAAAAGAAAAGGATTCTTACCAATGTATTGAGCTTTCAGAAAACGCTTCTTAAAAAGAGAAATACGTTTGCTGATAAAAACATTTGTACCATCACAGAAGCCCCAGCCGGCTGATACATCGCTTCCATCATTGATATTGTATTTGGCGCCTGTTATAATTGTATCACTTGTGTTTTTTACATAAAATAAAACCACGCTGAAGTCAGGTGATAATGAAGGCGCATTGTTTATGTATTCATCATAATTTTTATAAAAGCCTTTTTTCAGTGTGTTACTGTTATAAATTTTATTGGTATCATTTTGTGCGCGGCAAATAAACGTTATACATAAATAAAAAAGTAGCGTGATTTTTTTTTCCATGAATGCGAAGTTGATTTCAGCTGACGGCTACGGGAATCTATTTTAAAAGACATTATAATTTGAGCAGCAATAGAAATGCTAATGTATATAAGTTAGAGGAGGCGAAAACGATGTTGACCACATTTATTTTCTTTTGAATATTTATTTTATGATACCAGCTGCTCAATATTATAAAAGCACAAGGGAGTGACACCCGTCCGAACGGTGTTCATCCGGGCGGGCAACCATGTTGCCAAAAGAAACTCCTGCCGGCGCAAAAAAATCCTGCCACACAAGACAGGACTGATATGTTGATTTGGTGTAAGGAACAACAAAGGTGACGGCGTTAAAATCTATGGCCGGTGAGACACCGGCCATGGGGAGGAGATCAAAAAATCTTGCCACACAAGACAGGATTGATATGTTGATTTGGTGTAAGTAACAACAAAGGCGACGGCGTTAAAAATCTATGGCCGGTGAGACACCGGCCATAGAGATAGATTTAATTTGTTGTTTGTTGATGAAAGTACCAGCAAGGGCGTTAATATATTAAGTAATTTAATTTACGCCAGTGCTTTGTTAACTAACTCAGCAGCTTCGCTGAGTACGATGGCGGATTTCACTTTCAGCCCGCTTTCATCTATTAATTTCTTAGCTTCTGTTGCATTGGTTCCCTGCAATCTTACAATGATAGGAACGGTAATGTTTCCCATACTTTTATAAGCATCAATTACACCTTGCGCAACACGATCGCAACGCACAATACCGCCAAAAATATTAATCAGGATGGCTTTTACTTTTGGATCTTTTAAGATGATGCGGAAACCGGCTTCCACTGTTTGCGCGTTGGCAGTACCGCCTACGTCAAGAAAGTTGGCGGGTTCACCACCACTTAATTTAATCATGTCCATTGTTGCCATTGCAAGACCAGCTCCATTTACCATGCAGCCCACGTTGCCATCAAGTTTTACAAAATTCAGGTTGTATTTCCCAGCCTCCACTTCAGTAGGATCTTCTTCGCTGATATCGCGCAGTGCTTCCAGTTCGGGATGGCGCATCATCGCGTTATCATCAAGATTCATCTTACAATCGACTGCAATAATTTTTTCGTCGCTGGTTTTAAACAACGGATTTATTTCAAGCATGGAGCAATCAAGACCCACATATGCATTATATAGATTGGTAACAAATTTTACGCAATTTTTTAAGGCCTCACCGCCAAGACCTAAATTAAAGGCAATCTTTCTGGCCTGGAAAGGTTGTAAGGGATAACCGGGCTGCACCCACTCTTTAAAAATTTTCTCCGGGGTATTATGTGCCACGTCTTCAATGTTTATACCGCCTTCGGTGCTGTACATGATTACGTTTTGTCCCCTGCTTCTGTCAAGCAAAACGGATAAATAAAACTCTTTTACCGGGTTAGCGCCGGGGTAATAAACATCCTGCGCTATTAAAACCTTATTTACTACTTTGCCTGCTTCGCCGGTTTGTATCGTAACCAGTGTGCCGCCAAGCAAATTGGAAGCAATCTGTTTTACATCTTCTGCATTTTTACCCACGGCCACACCGCGTTGTTCAGTACCTACAATTTTTCCTTTACCGCGTCCGCCAGCATGTATTTGCGCTTTCACAACGGCAAAACTGTTGCCATAGGTAACTTTCAATTGTTTATACGCCTCTTCTGCAGCGCCTGCGTTGTCTACCGGGATGCCTTCCTGCACGGGTACATTATATTTTTTGAGTAGTTCTTTGGCCTGGTATTCATGGAGATTCATACAGTAAAAATTTTGTAGCGAAGATAGGGTAAAGCAGTTAGTTTGAAACCGCCACATAATGGCTTACCATAAATTACTAAACGCAGTATAATGCGGGGCAGTACTGAACCTGCCCATTTTTAAAGAAAATAAGGCGCTGCCATTTAAACCCGGACTGCTGTTTTCAGTCCATAGGCAGTCATTAACTATAGGACGCTTTGAGCGTCTTTTAGCATCCGTTCGTACCAATTATTTTTATGAAAAGAACTACTGTTATTTTTTTATTGTGCCTGCTGGCTATTGGTGCGTTTGCACAGGAAGACTCCGTGAAAAAAACAGCTCCGGCGGTGGCTCTGCTTAAATCTTATTTTGCAGTTGGAACCAGTTACCTCACCAATTCAATGTACAATGGAAGAAAGGATTCAACTGCTACCCCTTATATTACACCTACGCTCGGTTATTACGATAAATCGGGCTTTTTTGTTAGCGGGTCCTTGTCGTACCTGGCCAAATCTGGTAGCAGCCGGATCGATTTATTTAATATATCGGCAGGCTATGATTTTGATTTTGGCAATTTTGATGGGGAAATTTCGGCCAACAAATCCTTTTACAATAGTCATAGCACGAATGTGAAATCGCAGGTTACCGGAAGCATTTCGGCATCCGGTGGATATGATTTCACCTATATTAAGCCAACAGTTGACGCGGGGATTAATTTTGGCACAAAGTCAGACTATTTGTTGTCTTTTGGACTGGAACATACTTTTTACAAATTGCATGATAAATTACAATTTACGCCCAGCTTTTTGGCCAATGGAAGTACACAGAATTATTATGGATCTTATTACAACAAACGCAAAGTTGGCGGCAAAAGAAAGAAGGCTGGTATTACGTACGATGTAACGGCGACAGTGGAAGATGCTTCGCAATTTAAGATGCTGGATTATGAATTCAGCCTTCCAATTATTTATGTGGTTAAAAGGTTTTCCTTTATTCTTACGCCTGTTTACGTTTTGCCGGTGAACCCTGCGTTGGTAACAGTTGAGTTAAAACCTGAAGCAGGTGGCAGCACCATTACCAGAACTTCATTTGAAACCATCAGCAATACGTTTTATTGTTCTTTCGGGGTTAGCTATAAGTTATAGAAAGAAATCTCAATACGTTGAAAATTGAAAAGAATGTACAATGATCAACCGTCAATATTCGATGCGCAGGAATTGGGTCTAACCTGTACTTTTGCCATTCATAAAAGATAGCAATTAGTATGGTTGATTTTTCGGGAGATGTAGAGAGGTGCCTGGAAGTATTACATGCAGGCGGCGTAATTCTTTATCCAACAGACACCGTGTGGGGACTGGGTTGCGATGCTACCAACGAAGCAGCTGTAGAAAAAATATTTAACATTAAACAACGCTCAGAATCAAAAAGCCTGATAATATTACTGGCAGATGAGCGGGATGTTTTGCAATATGTAGCCGCGCCGGATTTACAAGTATTTGATTATTTGGATACGGTTACCAAACCTACCACCATTATTTACGAGGGCATCATTGGCCTGGCAGAAAATCTGTTGGCTGCAGATGGCAGTGCCGGCATCCGTATTGTTAAAGAATCTTTCTGTAAACATTTAATAAAACGTTTTCGCAAACCTGTTGTTTCTACTTCCGCCAATATAAGTGGTGAGATTACGCCTTCTGATTTTTCGTCAATACATTCAAATATAAAATCTTCGGTAGATTATGTTGTTCAATACCGTCAGCAGGATAATAGACCTGCAACGCCCTCTGCTGTTGTAAAATGGAATGGGGGAAATGTGGTGGTGATAAGACCGTGAGAATAACATTGCTGATTTCGGGATGGGGGGGATTTTGTGATTTACTTATCATGCAACATCAAAAGAAGTCTCAAGATTCGGTAGTGCCTCACTTTGAATAAAATGTATTGAACCACGGTGACACAGAGACACAAAGCTTTTACGGGGATTATGGAACTGGTTTAAAAAGAAGATTTTCCGGTGCACAGAGGTTAAAAACGGGCATCCGGCCCGCCGTGTACCAGCACTCAGCTAAAATGATCCGTGTGTTTCCCTGTGTCATCGTGTCTCTGTGGTTAAACTGATACACTGCCCAAAATTCCTAAATCACCCATTCAGAAATCCTTCTTCCTATCTTTGCTTCCTGCAAAAATTTCTAATTATACAAACGGCTTTTATTGGAGACGTGGTACTGGCAACAGGCATCATAGAAAAGCTGCATACCTATTTTCCGGAGGCGCAAATTGACTTTTTGTTACGAAAAGGAAATGAAGATTTGTTGCAACAGCATCCTTACCTGAATGAGGTATTAATATGGAATAAAAAAGAAGGAAAATTAAAAGATCTGCGGAGGCTGCTGCATATAATCCGGAGTAATCAATATGATAAAGTTATTAATGTACAGCGGTTCACGGCAACGGGTGTATTAACTGCTTTTTCCGGGGCAAAAGAAAAAATCGGGTTCGATAAAAATCCGCTGAGTGCGCTATTTACAACTAAAGTAAAGCATGTTATCAGCACCACTCAACAACCCAAACATGAAATTGAACGCAACAATGATCTGATTGCTTCATTTACCGATGGAGTGGTTTTTAAACCAAAATTGTATCCGTCTGAACATGATTTTAAATTTGTTCAATCCGGCAAACAATCGCCTTATATCTGTATTGCGCCATCATCCGTATGGTTCACCAAGCAATATCCTGCTGATAAATGGATCAGCTTTATAAACCAACTGGATTCTACATACAGCATTCATCTTTTAGGTGCACCGGCAGATAAAATATTATGCGATAGAATAGCAGAAGCGTGCCCGGGCAAAAGCGTTAATAACTTATGCGGCAAACTAAGTTTTTTGCAATCCGCCGCGTTAATGAAAGATGCGGTTATGAATTATGTCAATGATTCTGCACCTATGCATTTTGCTTCTTCTGTAAATGCCCCGGTAACGGCGGTTTATTGTTCCACATTGCCATCATTTGGTTTTGGTCCCGTGAGTGATAACAGTTTCATCATAGAAACAGAAGAGCCATTGCCTTGCCGTCCTTGCGGATTGCATGGAAGAAAAGCTTGTCCGCTGGGGCATTTTAAATGTGCATCTACTATCAGAGATGAGCAATTACTCAGATCAATTTCTGATTTCTGATTTTGGAATTGCCTTGAATCTTGCACCAAAAGAAAGCTTACCATCGCTCCATCGCAAAATCAGCAATGTTTCATTTATCGCATTTCCACATTTTCATATTTTCAAATTCCCTATTTCTTATTTTTGCCGTTATGGAGATTGATTGCCCGGAGCGGGAGTTGTTCGTTTTTAAAAAGATTGCACATGCGGCGGCAGAATTGCAGGTGCCCTGTTATATTATCGGTGGATTTGTGCGCGATAAATTGCTGGGCCGTAAAACAAAAGATGCAGACATTGTTTGCGTGGGCAATGGCATCGATCTGGCGCATAAAGTTGCGGCATATTTCAATCCCGTTCCCCGGGTAGCATTTTTTAAAACATACGGAACGGCGCAAATAAAACTGGACGATTTTGAAATTGAATTTGTAGGCGCGCGGAAAGAAAGTTATAAGTATCATAGTCGTAACCCGGAAGTAGCGCCCGGCACATTGGAAGACGATCAGAACAGGCGGGATTTTACCATCAATGCGCTGGCGATTAGTTTGAATGAAGCAGATTTTGGAAAATTATCGGATCCATTTAACGGGCGTAAAGATTTAGCGGATAAAATTATACAAACGCCGCTGGAACCGGATCAAACTTTCAGCGACGATCCTTTACGGATGTTGCGTGCCATACGTTTTGCGTCGCAACTGCAGTTTACCATTGCAGATAAAACCTGGCAGGGCATCAAACAAAATGTGCAGCGCATAAAAATTATTACGCAGGAACGGATTACGGATGAACTGAACAAAATATTGATGAGCAGGCAGCCTTCTGTTGGTTTTGATTTGTTGTATAAAAGCGGCCTGCTGCATATTATTTTCCCACAAATGGTAGACCTGGAAGGCGCCGAATACATTGATGGCAAAGGGCATAAAGACAATTTTTATCATACCCTGCAGGTGATAGATAACATCTGTACAAAGACAGGTGATCTATGGTTGCGCTGGGCGGCATTATTGCATGATATAGGTAAGCCGGCTACCAAAAAATTTGAGGAAGGACATGGCTGGACATTCCACGGCCACGAAGTAGTGGGGGCAAGAATGGTTCCTAAAATATTTGCTAAATTGAAGTTACCGCAGAACGAGAAAATGCGTTTTGTACAAAAATTGGTAGCGTTGCACCTGCGGCCCATCGGTTTAACAAAAGAGAACATCACAGATTCAGCCATACGGCGTTTATTATTCGATGCCGGTGAAGATGTGGATGCGCTGATGATGTTGTGTGAAGCAGATATTACGTCTAAAAATAAACTGAAAGTAAAGCGCTACCTGGAAAATTTCGAACTGGTACGTATACGGATGGAACAGGTGGAAGAAAAGGACCGCATTCGTAACTGGCAGCCACCGGTTACAGGTGAAATGATCATGGAAATATTTGGCTTGGAACCCTGCCGTGCGGTGGGCGATATTAAAAGTGCAATACGGGATGCAATATTAGACGGTGATATACAAAATAATTACGAAGCTGCATATGAAGTGATGTTGAAAAAAGCAAGAGAATTAAATTTGAAACCCATAAAATAGTGAATGGCTGTAAGTTGCCAATTTGTTTTACTTTTGAACGGGTAATTAGGCTGATTGGTTAGAAGTTTGATAGGATAGATGTGTGCGTAGTTACAAATCATTTACATCAGGGCTTTTACGTGGTTGCATACAATTGACATTTGAAAATCTTAAATTGAAATACAGCAATGGCTATTTTAAAATTCAGGGTATATTTTGAGCAGGACGACAGTGTTTACCGCGATGTTGCGATTCGCCACACGCAGAACTTTTTACAATTACACCAGGCTGTATTAAAGGCGTATGAATTTGATAGCAAGCACCAGGCTACTTTTTTTAGAAGTAACGATCACTGGCAGCGTGGTAAAGAAATAACGCTGGCCAAATACGAAAAAAAATATAAGGTGGAGCCGTTGCTGATGGAAACAACGGCGGTTGGTTCTGAGATAATTGACCCCAACCAGAAATTTGTGTACGAATATGATTTTGCTAAAAATTGGGTCTTCTGGCTGGAGTTAATCAATGTATCCAAAGAAGAAAATCCGCGGCTTGAATACCCGGCTACGGTAAGAACAGAAGGCATTGCGCCTTCTCAATATGGCACCAAGGGTTTGGTAAGCGATAAGCTGGCCGAAATGGAAGAGAAATATGATCTGGTCAGTGGCGCAGATGGATTTGGTGAAGAAGGTGAGGGTGCAGAAGAAGAGGCTGGCGAAGATGTGGCGGGTGAAGAAGCAAATGAAGAAAGCGCGGAGGAAATTTAGTAAGCTGCAGGGCGTTGGCCCCGGGGTGCAAAGCGTTTCAATGAATAGGGTCTTTTATTGAACTTGTTTTGTGGCGGCAAATATTCAATGCCTTGTTTTCTGTGTTCAATGAGTAAATATCATTTTAAATAAACATTGAAAAATTGGACGTTTCGTATATATTTAAAATTGAAATAAGCGCAATGGCTTCTTCCCTTATAGCTTTAGCCTTCTACCTGTTACCTTGACTTCAAAAACATGTATCATAATTGCAGGCCCTACCGCTGTTGGTAAAACAAGTGTTTCCATTGCATTGGCGCAACACTTTAAGACAGATATTATTTCCGCAGATTCACGTCAATGTTATAAAGAGTTAAATATTGGAGTAGCAAAGCCTGCTGACGGGCAATTACAACTGGTAAAACATTATTTTATCAATTCTCATTCTGTTACAGAAGATGTAAATGCGGGCATGTTTGAGCAGTACGCGCTGAATGCTGTTAATGAAATATTTACTGAACATGATGTTGCCATTATGGTGGGCGGCACAGGGTTATATATAAAAGCCTTTTGTGAAGGCATGGATGCAATACCTGCTATTGATGCCGTTGTGCGTACTGAAATCATTCAGAAATATAATGCCGGCGGCCTCCTATGGCTGCAAGAGGAAATAAAAGAAAAAGATCCAGCCTGGTATGCATCGGGTGAAATACAAAATCCGCACCGTATCATGCGGGCGCTGGAAGTTATTTCTACCACGGGTAAATCACTCCTGGCTTTTCAAAAATCTCAAAAAATAAAAAGAGATTTTGACATACTAGAAATAGGGTTGGCGCTTCCCAGGGAGCAGCTGTACCAGCAAATTGATACCCGTACAGATGATATGATAGCACAGGGTTTGGAGCAAGAAGTAAGATCATTATTGCAGTATCGCGGCCTGAATGCACTACAGACGGTAGGTTACAAAGAACTTTTTGAATACATTGATGGAGATATTAATATAGAGCAGGCCATTAATAATATTAAAAGAAATACCCGCCATTATGCGAAACGTCAATTGACCTGGTTCAAAAAAGATCAAAAAATAAAATGGTTTTCACCCCTTGATTATAGTCAACTTATTAAATCTTTTCATAACTTGGTGTAAGAATTGTAGTAATTTAAAATCTTATATCCAATATCATAATTTAAAAAAGTAATAATCACATTTATACCTTCTACACGTGTGAGAAACCCATTGTCCAAATATCCATTAGAAAGCCAATTAAAAATGCAGGTTTAGGCGCTGATCGCAAAAAAAACAAAAAGGCCCTTTCATCATTGAAAGGGTCTTCTTATTTCAGTAAACTTAATACAGGCTTAATACTCGTCAATCCATAATGGTGCAACTTTACGCCATTATTCATGAGTCATTCTTCCAATCAACTATCAGCAAAAGATTTTGGCAACTCTTTTTTATGGGGAGTAGCGATGGCAGCAGCACAAAATGAAGGTGCATGGAACGATGATGGCAGGGGCCCATCAATCTGGGATTCTTTTGCGCGCCGTCAAGGCAAAATAAAAGGCAATGCAAAACCTTATATTGCTACAGATTTTTATCATCGGTATAAGGATGATCTGTTACTGGTAAAAGCACTTGGCTTTAATACCTTTCGTTTTTCATTATCATGGTCGAGAATTCTACCGGATGGTACTGGTAAAGTTAACCAGGCAGGCATATCATTTTATCATAACGTAATTGATGAGTGTTTGAAGCAGGGTATTACGCCTTTCATTACATTATATCACTGGGATCTGCCACTGGCGCTTGAACAAAAAGGTGGCTGGTCAAGTCATTTGATGAACCGGTGGTTTGTAAAATATGCAACTGTTTGCGCGGAAGCATTTGGTGATAAAGCGAAAAACTGGATTGTGCTGAATGAACCCTTTGGTTTTACTGCATTGGGTTATATGCTGGGCAAACATGCACCTGGTAAAACAGGATTAAATAATTTTTTAAAAGCGGTTCATCATGCCGCGTTGGCACAGGCAGATGGAGGAAGAGTACTGCGTAGTGAAATTAAAAACGCATATATCGGTACCAGCTTCTCCTGCTCTGAGGTAAAGCCATATACAGGCAAGCCAGAAGATATAGAAGCAGCGCGTAAAACAGATATCTTATTAAACCGTCTTTTTATTGAACCGCTGCTGGGTAAAGGTTATCCAAGTGAGAATTTTAAACTGATAGAAAAACTTGAGCTGGTTAATAAAACCTGGAAGTATACAGAACGTCTGCGGTTTGATATGGACTTCATTGGCGTTCAGAATTATTTTCCGGTGGTGGTAAAGCATAGCCCGTTTATTCCGTACGTGAATGCTGCTGAAGTAAATGCCATCACACGCAAAGTGGGCAATATGACCGGTATGAACTGGGAGATAAGCCCGGAAGGTTTTTATAATATCCTGAAAAAATTCTGGAATTATGGAGCGGTAAAAGAAATTATTGTAACAGAAAGTGGTGCTGCCTTTACGGATAAAATAATAAATGGCCAGGTGATGGATACACAACGGATTTTATACCATCAGCAATACCTGCGGGCGTTGCTGACGGCTAAAAAAGAGGGCATCAATATAAAAGGCTACATGGCCTGGACACTTACTGATAATTTTGAATGGGCAGAAGGTTACAATGCCAGGTTTGGCCTTGTCCATGTAGATTTTAAAACACAATTGAGAACAGTAAAACAATCAGGCTACTGGTTCAGGGACCTTTTATCTGAACGATGATTTGTATGATTATTTGTAACTCCTTTCAATCATATCAAACCAATTGAATTGCAACTCAACCAATTAAAATTTAATACCGGCGGTAATGGCAATACTTTCTCCTGTTCCTTTTATGGTAGCGAATGTATTGGCCTTGTCTGATAAACGATAAGGGAAATTAATATCGTTTATCAAACTGTGTATATAAGTGATATCCACAAAAAATCCCTGGTTGCGATACCCAATGCCTCCGCTCAAAAACATTTTATTGCCTTTCAGGTCGCTGTCTTTGTAAGGATTCGTATAATATGACCAGCCAAGTCTTGCCATAATGGTATTGAACTTTACTTCTCCGCCCACCCTGAAATTGACTGCATTTTTATAGTAGGCTTTAATGCCCTGGTTTACGCTTTTGTAATAACTGCCATCATCATTTTCATCCGCCGTTTTATAAGAGTTGCTCCTATAGGTAAGATATTCCACGTCAGCACTAATAAAACCTCTTTGTTGTTTTACATCTTCCACTTCATGAATTACATAGGCGCCACTTACAATAAATTTCCAGGGACTGGTGAGATCATATTTGTATTCAGGAGAAGAACTGAATGTTTGATCAGAACTGGCTGTAATGGTGCTGTTGCCAGTATGAACATAATTTTCCGTGTTGGTGGTCATACTGGCATAATAAGTATCTTTCAAACCATACAGCGTAGGGGAATGAATGGCAAGCCCAACGCGCAATTGGTCAACGGGTTTATAAATGGCCCCCACTTTTAAATTTACGCCGATGCCTTGCGTTGTGGATCTTTCTGTAAGCGTAGAATGCTCAAAATTATTATTGGCATTACCGGTAGCATCGGTTTCTGTAAACACACTGTTTTTTGTATAACTGACGATCGGTATTCCCAGGCTTCCGCCTAAATAAAATTTATCTGAATGAGTGGCCGCAAAGCCAACTGCTATCTCTGTAATGCCGCCACTTGTTTCAATATTATTTTGTTGGTTTACCAGGAAAGCGGATCCATTTTTAAGGTTGTTCCACATGGCCATACTTACAATCTGTGGATTTTGTGAGGCAGGTAATCCCGGTACAGTGAGTGTATCAATAAGATAACTGTATATAGCCAGTTTTGTACCCAGCGATACAACCTGCTGGCCGTTTACACCGTTAAGCATGTCGTCGAATGTATAGCCATGTGAAGCTGCCGCTGCTGCATCTTCCGCATATTGTTCTCCGTAAGAACTAAAATTATTTTTGCCGGTATAACTGATACGGTTATTGAAATTAGCAATAGTTGAAACAGCGAAACTGAATGCGCTGCCGTTCCAGCGGCTGTTTGGGTTATTAAAGCCAAATACAGCACCGCTTGTGCCCAAATTAAAAAAGCTTTTGTTGTCTGATTTTGAATCACCTCTGAATGTATTGTTATTTTTCAACGAGGAAAATCCGGGAGAAATAACAAAATCGCTTGTCTTGAAAAATGCCAGTCCGGCCGGGTTTACATAATTAGCGGTAACATCAGCACCCAGCGCACCAATGGCACCGCCAATTGCCTGCGTGCGTGCGGTACCGTTAGGTCCGAACCAGCTGTATTTTAATGCATCTTCAGGTATTTGTGCAAAACTGCTTAGGCTATAGAGGGAAAGCGATACAAAAAATAGAATATTTTTCATACAGGAGTAGTATTAAAGTGTACACAGGGCAATAAAAAAGAGGAACCTTTAAGTGCATTACTCAAATAAAGCTTCCTCTTTCTCGCTATGTTATGCTGAATGATATAGTCTTTTAAATTACTTAATTAATTACCACGTCCTGGTCTGCTTACAGCACCACCACCGCCTCCGCCACCAGAGGAAGATCCACCGCCTCCGCCAGAAGAAGCAGCGGGTGTATAACTGCGTGAAGGTGTATACGAATTATTGTTTGAATTTGTATTGGCAGGCGTGTAAGTGCTGCGCCCGTTATTATTACTATTATTATAATAAGTATTGTTGGTGCGATTATTTCCGTTTGTATTATTATAACGCTGATTAGAATTATTATAATTTCCGGATGAATAATTTCTGCTAACGGGTCTGTTAGCATTGTTTGTATAACTGTTTACATTAAATACAACTGGTCTGCTGGGCATTGTATAACTAACAGTTTTTATCCCGCCTCCGCTACCATAATATCCACCGCCTGCATAATAACCGCCACCCAGGCCATATCCGTATCCTAAAGATGGTCCATAATAGGGATTGTAAAAGCTATTCCATGCAAAATAATTATTCCATGGACTGCCGAAACCATAATTGAAGCCATCATAAAAACTGTTATAGCGCCAGTCGAAAGCACCATAACTGTTGTAAGCACTCATATAATATGGGTTGCCCACGCTCATTCTCAGGAAACGATCATCACGGTAACTATCCTGGTACTGGTCATAAGACTGATAATTACTGTTTGTGCCTGCTTTCTGCTGATTTACATTCACATAACTGTCGTCATTATTATTGTTATTATTCACCCTGGCCTGCTGGCGGGCAGGAGCCGGAGAATAATATACATCATCCGGTGTCTGGCCGCTTCTGTATACCGAACAGCTGCTTAGCGCCACCACACTTATTGCAAGGAGTAAAATTCTGGTATTCATACTTTGATGTTTTAAAATTACTTTTGCGAACCGTTGGTTAAAATTACAACAAATAACAAGTAAAAGGCAATAAAAGCTATTTAAATGTTGCACGAAATATGTTAAAATGCTAACAGGTATTAGTTTGGATTAAGCCAGCATTAAAACATGTCATTTTTATCTATTTATAACCAGTTTAAGGAACATATATGGCCAAAGAAATAACAAGCCGGGAAAAAGATTATTCGCAGTGGTACAACGATCTCATACTGAAGGGCCAGTTGGCCGATTATACTGCGGTTCGTGGTTGTATGGTAATTAAGCCACATGGGTTCGCGCTGTGGGAAAACATGCGTGATCAGCTCGATAAAATGTTTAAGGAAACTGGGCATGTAAACGCCTACTTCCCATTGTTTATACCAAAAAGTTTTTTGAGTAAAGAGGCTGCGCACGTAGAAGGCTTTGCCAAAGAATGCGCGGTGGTAACGCATTACCGGTTAAAAAACGATCCCAATGGAAGTGGTGTAATCGTTGATCCAGAGGCAAAACTGGAGGAAGAACTTATTGTAAGGCCGACATCAGAAACCATTATATGGAGCTCTTATAAGGATTGGATTCAATCTTACCGCGACCTGCCGCTGCTGATAAACCAGTGGGCCAATGTTGTGCGTTGGGAAATGCGGACCCGCCTGTTTTTACGTACTGCAGAATTTTTGTGGCAGGAAGGCCATACCGCACATGCCACCGCGCAGGAAGCAATTACCGAGACCCGGCAAATGCTCGACATCTATGCAACATTTGCAGAAGAATGGATGGCCATGCCGGTAATTAAAGGTGTAAAAACAGCCAGCGAACGTTTTGCCGGCGCAGTAGATACCTATTGCATAGAAGCGCTGATGCAGGATGGTAAAGCGTTACAGGCAGGTACGTCTCATTTTCTCGGGCAAAACTTTGCCAAAGCTTTTGATGTAAAGTTTTCTGATAAAGAGAATAAACTTGATTATGTATGGGCGACCAGCTGGGGCGTTAGTACGCGTTTGGTGGGTGCGCTTGTAATGGCACACAGCGATGACGACGGGTTAATATTGCCGCCTAAAATTGCACCGCTCCAGGTAGTGATAGTGCCCATTTTTAAAGGCCCTGAGCAAAAGGCGCAGATTGATGCTAAAGTAAATGAACTGGTGGCACAATTAAAGAAAGCGGGTGTACGCGTTAAATATGATGATAACGATAATAACCGCCCGGGCTGGAAATTTGCCGAGTATGAAATGAAGGGTGTTCCGGTTAGAATTGCAGTGGGTGCAAGAGATCTTGAAAACAATGTGGCAGAAGTTGCCCGGCGCGATACAAAAGAAAAGACAAGTATTAGCCTGGATGGATTGGCTGATGCAATCATACAATTGTTGAATGATATACAGCAGGCTATGTTTGATAAAGCAAAAAACTACCGTGATGCGCATATTATAAAGGTTGATACCTGGGAGGATTTTGAAAAAGCGCTTGATGGTGAAGGTGGATTTATCTCGGCACACTGGGATGGCTCCGCTGAAACGGAAGAAGCCATCAAACAAAAAACAAAAGCAACCATTCGTTGCATACCATTAAATAATCTGCAGGAAGAAGGCACTTGTATTTTAACAGGAAAACCCAGTAAAGAAAGAGTGTTATTTGCCAGGGCCTATTAATAACACAGCCTGCGATACAAAATAACCAGTGTTTTCTGCAGAGCATGATTACTGTTTTGTGCTACGATGAATTTTATATAAAATGAAAGTATTTTTTGTAACGATATCATTTTATCAGCAGGCGGTGCAATTCATGGAAAAACATATGGCGGCCTGCCCATCAAAAAAATATTTGGGTATGGAATGCCCGGGCTGCGGGCTGCAAAGAAGTTTGATAGCATTGCTCAAAGGCGAACCGGTCACCAGTTTTAAAATGTACGCAGCTACGATACCAATCATATTAATGCTGTTATTTTTATTGTTGCATATCAAAAATAAGTATGCAAAGGGCGCGGCAATCCTACAGGGATTTTACTTATTTTGTGCCGCGGTTATTGTAGCACAGTACGTTTACAAAATAGCCGGCCATCAAATCACTATTCACTAATCGTAAAAAAACATGGAAGAGAAGAGCATCTTTGATCAAAACCGGCCGCAATATATGCAGCAGCCATTACAAAATAGTACTGCGGTACTGGTGCTTGGAATCTTGTCAATTGTAATTTGCTTTGTTGGCTTCATATTGGGAATTATAGCGCTGGTGCTCGCAAATAAGGATCTGCGGTTGTATAATACCAGTCCGGAAGTGTACACTATCGCCTCTTATAATAATTTAAAGGCCGGAAAAATTTGCGCAATTATCGGAATTATTTTCTGGGCGCTTATTATTTTATTTTATATTATCGTGGTTGCTTTTGCTTTGTCGTTTGGTTTTGGCAATAGCTTTCGTTAAATATTGAATCGCATATTAATCTTTTGTCGCCAGGTAATTATAATCCTGCAGCAATCGTTCTAAAAAAACAACTGCTTCAATATCTGCTTCTATATGCAGCGCAGTTTTTACGCGATTAGCGGTGCGCATCGCTAAATCATGACCGCTTTTAGTATGACTGTTGGTAATAACAGATTTGATGGTATTGATATCGCGGTCGCTTAATTTCATTACATCCGGAAACATTATTTCATAATTCTTTTGATCTACTTCCTGGAAGATGGTATCGTTGATGGAAGTATTGATACGGGTTTTAACCAATACGGTATTGGCGGCCAGGTCTCCCAGGCGCTGATGCTTCTGCGTAACGGCAACAATAATTATAACAACAATGCCGGGTAAAACCATTCCAAATAACTGGTAAAGAATAAGAAATCCGGGAAAGACAACACCAAAAACGAGGGGCCATTCAAAGAAGCGAAAAATCCAACGGATGATATATTGGCTTAGCTCCGGCTCGCCGCCAGATAAATTCATAACCCTTATATCAAGTACTTTTTTACCAATTGTTTGCCCGTGCAGTGCTACTTCACAAAGCAACGGATAGAACAATATTGGCAGTGAAATAATGATGATGCTCCAGCCTGCATTGCTTCTGTAACCGCCAGCTACTTCCTGCGCATTTTCAGAATACACAAAATTGCCCATTATCCAGGCATATAAAACCATTATGAAAAGGTCTATGCAATAAGCCAGAACACGCTTGTGAAATTCGGCCACCTCAAATTCAAGATTAAGATTAAAGGGGGTTGTTATTTGTACGGCAGGCATAGGTGGCAGATTTTACAGGTTGAAGCAATTAATTGATTTTCCGCAAGCCAGTTCATACAGTGATTAATAATATATATAGGGTGCAGCACAATATTAATGATATATTTTAATTATAGTATAGCGGTTTGTGAATTAGTATTATATTGAACCATAATTTTTACAAATTATTATGCGGGAAGCCCTTTTTATAAAGCGAAATGCCAAAAAATGGCAGGAATACCAGCATTTCGAAACAGACGACCCTGATGAGAAAGCAGATCGGTTTATTACACTTGTAGACGACCTGGCTTATGCCAAGACTTTCTACCCGCATGGTAAAGTAACCCGCTGGATTAACAGCCTTGCCGTTAGCACCTACCAATCTGTTTACCAGAACAGGAAGCAAAGCCTTTCTATTATTTTTAAGTTTTGGAAAAAGGATCTGCCATTATTGTTTCGCAAATACCACCGGGTTTTTTTATTTACATTTATTTTCTTTGCTGTTTTTTGCGCTATTGCCGTGTATTCTTCCTGGAAAGATAACAGCTTTGTGCGTGGCGTACTGGGCGATCAGTATGTAAATATGACCGAAGACAATATTGCCAGCGGCGATCCTTTTGGCGTGTACAAAGACGAAAGTTCTTTCGGCATGTTTGTTACCATTGCATTCAATAATATCAAGGTAGATTTTCTGATGTTTATTTTTGGGATTTTTTTTGGAATTGGAACCCTTTGGCTATTATTTCAAAACAGCATGATGCTGGGCTGCTTTCAGTACATGTTTTTTGCAAAAGGCCTCGGATGGCAATCTGTACTGGTAATATGGATACATGGAACCCTTGAGATATCGGCCATGATAATAGCCAGTACCGCAGGTTTTATATTGGCAAACAGTATTCTCTTTCCCGGTGGACGCAGGCGCTTCGACTCATTTACAAAAGCAGCCAAAGATGCCGTTAAAATAATCGTTTGTCTTGTGCCGGTAACACTTACAGCAGCTTTCCTGGAAGGATTTATAACACATTTAATGTCCCAGAGTTTCGACAAAGAAACCGGCAATTTCGGTCTGCCGGTATGGGCCAGTGTCTTAATACTTGCAAGCTCATTAACTTTTATTGTTTGGTATTTTGTGATTTACCCGATTCAGCTGGAGAGAAAAATTAATAATAATAACATCACCCCAAAAAATAAATTATTTTTCCCGCTTACGTGAAGTTATTTTTATCATATCGAGCCCTGCTGCTTACCCTGTTTATTCTTGCCGGAACAATTGCTGTTGCGCAGGACAGTGCTACTGATAAATTTTTAGACTCACTTAAAAAGCCGGCACCGCTACTACAAGATAAAGTTGCATTGCCCGCAGAAACAAAAGATTCCACTACTGATGATGAAGCAACAGATACAGCGGCGGAAGAAATGCCGGTTGACACCAATATTGTTAGCCGTCTCAGGCCAATAAGTGCTGATTCATTTGAATTAATAAAAAAGGATAAAGGATTTTATTACCAGAAATGGCTGGATAGCCTTTTGAGAGCCGAAACAAAAGTTACCAAAAAGCCACGGGCGCCTGTTTTACCTGATCTGAGTGGCTTCTTTACTGTTTTTCAGATAGTACTGTGGGTGTTGGCTACAGCAGTATTGTTGTTTGTTTTATATAAACTTTTTGTCGGTAAAAATTCTTTGTTTGTAAATAACAGGAAAAATATTGATGCAGCAATAAATATAGAAGAAGAACCATCGGCCAACCAATACGAAAGCCTGATTAAAAAGGCAGAGGCGGAAAAAAATTACCGGCTTGCGGTTCGTTACCTGTATTTACAATCATTATATCATTTATCTGAAAAAAACTATATCATCCGCGGTACAGAAAAAACAAATTACCAGTATATAAATGAATTGAAAAAGAGACCAGCGGCATTTGCGCATCTATTTTCTTCCCTTACATTTAAATACGAATATACCTGGTATGGTGAGTACCCGGTGAATGAAATTATGTATGAAGCATTGCGCGGTTCTTTTCGTGACCTGAATAATGAAATAGTGTAGCTTGAAAAAATTAATAGTATATATAAAAGCCACATGGTTACTCGCTGTTCTGCTGGCATGCGCTGCCTGCAATACCAATAACGGCAAACGCAAAATGCCGAAGATGAATCCGCCCTATAGGTATCGCGATAAAGAGCCGATGGGTACAAATATTGCTTACCGGCTCCTGCCTTACCAGTTTAATGCTGACATTTTACTGGCATCCAAAAAAACGGAGAAGAATGTTAACTGGTTTAGTTATGTAAAAGGCACCGCTTATATAGTAATTGGAAAAAATATTGTGCTGGATAACGATGAGGTTGCTCAATTATTGAATTATGTTGAGCTGGGTAACGAGTTTTTTATTTCCGCCAGCAACATCGACTACAGGTTACTGGATACGCTGGGTGTGAGACATAGCAGTGAATCTTATTTAACAGAGGACGATACAGACCGTAAAATAAATACGTCTCTGCAAGTAGCCGACACCGTTACTTATGGAAATAAACGGTATGGATTTTTTTATTATCCTTTCAGGGATATTTTTACCGGTTACGACAGCAGCACAACAACTGTATTGGGAATAAATCAAAGCAAGCATGCCAATTATATTGTTGTGCGGCATGGCAAAGGGAAATTTTATTTCCATACAGAACCAGCGGCTTTTTCAAATTATTTTTTATTAACAGCCGATAATACCGAGTATTATAAACAGGTGTTTTCTTACCTGAACAAAAACGCGAATACTGTACTGTGGGGAGATCTGTACAAATTCGGGAAACCTGCCGATGATTTTTCTGCATTGTCTATTTTCTGGAAAAACCCACCACTGAAATATGCCATGCTCGCAGCATGTGCATTGATGCTGTTGTACATCGCTTTCGGCAGTAAAAGAAAAAGACGCCTGGTGCCTGCCATGCCGGCTAATAATAATGCCAGCCTTTCTTTTGTGCATACTATCGGTAACCTGTACCTGCAAAAGAAAGACAACCGGAATATTGCCATTAAAATGATGACCTATTTTTTTGAGCATGTCAGAAACAGCTATCATCTTAATACCAATAATATCAATACCGAATTTGTTCAGGCATTATCAAGAAAAAGCGGCATTGATGAGAAAAAAGTACAGTCGCTTATGGAAAAAGCAGACGATATTAATATGGCAGAAACAGTAAGTGACCAGGAGCTTTTTGACATTAATAACCTGGTGTATGAATTTTATAAAAAATAAATATAACCCATCATGGATGAAGTAGTTTTTGAACAACGTACTGATTTGACGGAATTAAATCATGCGGTAGATTCCATTCGTGAAACAGTGGGAAAAGTTATCAAGGGCCAGCACCGTATGGTGGATTTACTGATTGCCGGACTTTTATCTGACGGACATATTTTAATAGAAGGCGTGCCCGGTGTAGCGAAAACACTTACCGCAAAACTGATTGCTAAAATTATTGATGCACATTTTTCAAGGTTGCAGTTTACACCCGATCTCATGCCTTCCGATGTGTTGGGGACGTCTGTATTCAACCCCAAAGACATCCGTTTCGAGTTTAAGAAAGGCCCCATCTTCAGTAATATTATTTTAATAGATGAGATCAACCGTTCTCCTGCCAAAACGCAGGCTGCCCTGTTTGAAGTAATGGAAGAAAGACAAGTTACGGTGGATGGGATTACGTACCCGATGGAGCCGCCGTTTATGGTGCTGGCTACACAGAATCCCATCGACCAGGAAGGTACCTACCGCCTGCCGGAAGCGCAGCTGGATAGATTTATTTTTAAAATAGAAGTGGGGTACCCTTCGGTAGAAGATGAAATAAGTATTCTTACTGAACAGCATAATAAATCGCAACGGGATATACTGCAGGACATTCCCAAAATTCTAAATACACAGCAGATAGCGCAATACCGGGAAACTGTTTTGCAACTGGTAGTAGAACCGCGCTTGCTTGAATTTATTGCAAAAGTGGTAAACGAAACACGCAATAATCCTTCTTTGTACCTCGGCGCTTCACCCCGTGCCTCGTTGGCAATTGTAAGGGCAGCAAAAGCATTTGCGGCTATGCGTGGCCGTGACTTTGTGACACCAGAGGATATTATTGAAGTGATACCACATGTGCTGCGGCACCGTATTATTCTTACGCCTGAAAAGGAAATGGAAGGAATAACACCGGATGACCTCATTGAGAAAATTATTAAATCTGTTGAAATACCCCGGTAACCTGTATGTTTTTATTAGGCATATTATTAATTGGAACACTATTGTGGTTAACGGCTCATTTGCTAATTAAACCGCTGTTTTTTACGAGACGGTTTTATGTAGCAGGCTCCGTTACAGTACTGGTTTTTTTAATTGGCTATTTTGTGCATATTCTTGAACCCGTTAGTTATGCTGTATTTGGATTATTTATAGCCCTGGTTATTTTTGATCTTATTTTCATTTTTGCATTTGGCAGAAAACCAGGAGCAACAAGGCTTACAGCAGATCGCTTTAGCAATGGCGATAAAAATGCAATAACCATCCTGGTAAAAAACAATTATCCTTTTGCAGTTATCATGGAAATAATTGATGAATTGCCGATACAGTTCCAGGAGAGACGCCACTTTTTCTACCGGCAGATAGCGCCGGGTGCAGAAGAGAAATTTTTCTATGAATTGCGGCCGGTTCAAAGAGGCGAATATGATTTTGGTAATATTATTATTTATGCAAGTTCCCTGCTTAGCCTGGTAAGCCGGCAATTTATTTGTGAAGCGCAAAATTCCGTTCCGGTATATCCTTCTTTTGTGCAAATGCGTAAGTACGAGCTTATGGCGCAGTTTGCACAAACACATGAAACAGGATCCAAGAGAATGCGCAAGATTGGCCACAGCATGGAGTTTGAACAGATTAAAGAATACGCCATCGGTGATGATATACGAAATATTAACTGGAAAGCTACCGCCAGGAAAGCTGTTATGATGGTAAACAATTATACAGAACAACGTTCACAACAAGTGTATTGCATAATTGATAAAGGCCGGTTAATGAAAATGCCTTTCGAAGATCTTTCCCTGCTGGATTATGCTATCAATGCAGCACTGATGTTGTGCAATGTTAGTTTATACCGGCAGGACAGGTTTGGCCTCCTCACTTTTTCAAATACAAAAGGCAGTTTTTTACCAGCCGACAGAAGCAGGGGGCAACTGGAAAATGTTTTAAAAGCATTATACAATCAGCATACAGATTATTTAGAAAGTGACTTTGAAATGCTGTATACCACTATCAGGGGGCAAATAAAACAACGCAGTTTATTATTGCTGTTTACCAATTTTGAATCTTTAAATGGGCTTCAGCGCCAGCTGCCTTATTTAAAACAAATTTCAAAATATCATTTGCTGGTAGTCGTGTTCTTTGAAAATACAGAATTTAAAAAATTAACGGCAGAAAGGGCCAAAGATATAGAAGCGGTTTACATGCAGACAATTGCTGAAAAGTTCATTCATGAAAAAAAGATAATTGTAAAGGAACTGCAGAAACATGGCATCCTTTCAATTCTTGCTACGCCGCAAAATGTAACCGTTGATACGCTCAATAAATACCTGGAACTAAAAGCGCGGCAAGCAATTTAAAAATGGCCGGAGTACGGGCAAAACTGCGTATCCCCCCAATATAAATATAGCGGTATCGTATAATTCACAAAGCCGTGAAGGCCGTCCGTCCGAATAAATTTATCCTGGCGGATATTGATACGGGCGAAGGCGTATCACGTCAGCATCGGGGAACGGCCGGCGAATGATTACCTATCTTCGGCAAAAATCATCATTGGAAAGACAACTCAACAAATACGAAGAAGGGCAGATGTTGCTGATAGATAAGCCGTATCAATGGACCTCGTTTGCGGTCATAAAAAAAGTACGCGATCTTATCAACATCAGAAAAGTTGGTCATGCGGGTACTTTGGATCCGCTGGCAACCGGCTTACTAATTGTTTGCACCGGAAAGTTCACCAAGCGTATTAATGAATACATGGCGCAGGAAAAAGAATATACCGGCACCATTACATTGGGTGCTGTTACACCTACTTTTGATCTTGAAGGTGAACCGAAAGACATAAAAGACACCAGCACGGTTACAGAAGAACAAATCGCAAATACTACAACTCAATTTAAAGGAGACATTATGCAGGTGCCGCCAATGCACTCCGCAATTAAAAAAGATGGCGTGCGGGTGTATGAACTTGCGAGGATGGGACAAACAATTGAGCTTGCGCCACGAAAACTTTTTATTAAGGAATTTGACATTACGGCGGTTGAAATGCCGGTGGTGCATTTCAGGGTGGTATGTTCAACGGGAACCTATATCCGCAGCCTGGCAAATGATTTTGGCGCGGCACTTGGTTGCGGCGGTTATCTCAGCAGCTTATGCAGAACACGTATCGGAGACTATAAACTCAATAATGCGTTAACCATCGAGCAACTTGAAAAGCAGGTAAAATCAGGTTTGTCTGCCTAGACTTGAAGCGCACTTGAAATTCCGTGCTTAGAATGGATAATTAATCCCCAGCTGAAATTGCCCTTTCAGCAATTCAAGGTCATGAAACCATCCATAGTTAATATCTGAATAGGCAGGATTTTTTAATTTGTACGACCAGTCGAAGCGAATCAGGAAAATATCAAAATCTGCGCGCAAACTGGTGCCTGCACCAACCGCAATATCGGTGTACAATTTATTAATGTTAAACTCTGCCCCTTTATAATTTGGATCGCCATAATTGGTACGGTACCAAATATTGCCAATATCCGAAAACAGGGCGCTTTTCATTTTTACTACACCAAACAGCAAACCAAGGTTAAAGCGGTATTCAATATTTCCTTCCAGCTGGATATCGCCAAAACGATCAATACCTTTTGCAGCAGAAGCGGTATCAAAATATTTTGATGAACCAATGCCTAACTGTCTAACCTGCCAGGCACGCATACTATATGGACCACCGGCATAGAACGATTTAAAAAAAGGCAATTGTTTTTCTGTATCACCGTTTTTATCTTTTCCATACGGAATACCAATACCACCGTATAACCGGAAAACCAACGCAGATTTTTTCCAGTTGACGTAATGCTTAAAATCTGCATCTATTTTAACAAATCGATAAAGGTTTGCATCGCGATCAAGCGCTTTGAGAAACCCGGTCAGCCCGCCGCTTTCTTCCAATCCAACCCTTAACTCATTTTTCTTTGCGCCATCAGCAGCTGTATGAAGATAATTATATCCCAATATCTGGCTTATTACAAGTCCTGTATTGAAAGAAAATTTGAGGTTGGGCACATTATTGAGCAGGTTAATCAAAGTGTCTCTTGGATTTAAGAGCACATATTCAACATTCAGCGGACTGTAGTACCAGGTATGGTTTCTACGGATACGCCGGCCTTTTGACAATTGATAGCCGAAAGATGCATTCAGGGATCTTAGCTGATAAAAATCTTTCCTGTCTGTATAAGCGCCATTAAAATTCAGTAGTGTGCGTTGTACACGCAGCGAATCTGTTTTAATTTTATTCAATATAAATTTAGGAAGAATTAATCTCGGAAAACTATAGTTGTGGGAAAGACTTGTTTGAAGCGTCTGAATAAAATTGGTGCCAAGATTTACTTCAACCCCGGTGCGCAGGTTGGTACTGGATTGAATAGCTTGTTTTGCAACATTACGGTTATTCAAACCCAAATTAAGTCCTACGCCAAAAAGATCACCAGTTGCTATGATATCACCTGTATTATAGCTGGCATCTGCAGTTACACTTACATCTTGTTTCACGGAAGGATACATTCTTATCAACACGTCTATTTTTGCGGAAGAGTCTTTTAACTCCTGCATTTCAACTGTAACCTGTGTAAATGTATTCAGCTGGGTAAAATTGCTATACGTTTGAACCGAATTACGCAGCCTGAAAAGATCACCCGGCCGTAAGATTGATTTTGATGCTATAAACGATGGTTTGAATTTATTGTACTTATTAAAAATATGTATCCCGTTTACCGTTACTGAGTCAAGTTTTACAATACTTGAATCTTCCAGTAAGTCGAGATCAGGATAGATATTTACATTGCGGATATAATACTTGCGGAAATGATTTACTGCTGCGGGATTGCGCAGGGAAACGACAACATTCATAACAGGGTTGTTACGCCGGCTTTTTGCCTGTTGCAGCAAACGAAGTTGTTCAAAAGGATCCAGTGATGGATTTATCAATGCTGAAAAAACGGTATCTCTTTCAGCCGTTAAATCATCCCTGGAAAATTTATAATAACCATTGTTTCTGAAAAGCTCCACCAGCCGATCCATTTCAGCAGCTACTATTTCAACAGAGAAAGGATCTCCCTTTTTCAATAAAGAGCCGCCGCGTCTTGACATGGTAAGCTTCTGCAATCCAGAATCCTGCAAACGGTAGGCAATGGAATCGAACTTATAACTTTTGCCGGGGATAACTGTAAAATCAACCGATATCCTTTGCTCCGTGGTTTTAGGCCAATCTTTAGATGTACGACGAAATAAATTGTGTAACCACCAGGATCTGTGGTTAATGGTCATGGAGGTATCCCATGTAATGTCAGCTTTATAATAACCCTCCGAACGCATGAGGTCGTTCATAAAAATAATTGAACGATGCGCTGCAGCGGTATCAAAAATGGACGGATTAATAATTTGAATTCTACCCGGATAAACTGTTTTGAGTAAGGCTTTCATGCTGTCGTCCAGCTGGTTTTGAAGTTTAATCTTCAAATCAGCTTTCTCAGAAGGCGGCTGATTGCCCTGTATGTTTATATTTGTTGCAGATACGAAAGGTTTTTCCTTATGATATTTATGCGGTAGAACAACACATCCGGACATGGCAGCCGCTAAGCCTGTAATTAAAATAAAAAGATAAACGTTAACGGGCTTATAGAATGAATGCATATTTCTGAAAAAACGAACAATAGATGATCACAAAATTACAGGTCAAATATATCCAAAGTATAGGCCAAAAAAAATTCAGGGATGAAGAAGGGGTATTTGTTGCAGAGGGCCCCAAAATAATTAACGAAATGTTGGGTGCTAATGTAATACCTGAATTGATATATGGCACTTCTGACTGGATAGCTATTTCTGTTGATTTATTGAAAAATATACCGGCGGAAAAAATAATTGAATTAAAGGAACATGATTTGGAAAGGATTTCCTTTTTGCAAACGCCCAATGAAGTGCTGGCTGTTTTTAAAAAGCCTGTGTATGCTCCGGTTAATTTTTCTCAAACCATTTCTTTGATGCTTGATGGAATACAGGACCCCGGTAATATGGGTACCATTATACGCATTGCCGACTGGTTTGGAATTGCCAATATTGTTTGCAGCACGGATTGCGCGGATGCGTTTGGGCCCAAAGTAGTGCAAAGCACCATGGGCAGCATTATACGGGTAAAATTATTATATACAGATTTAATTACACTGGCCAAAAATACCGCATCGTTACAATTATATGCCGCTACGCTGAATGGCGAAAGGATAAATGATATGGAGCCCATAAAAGAGGGAGTACTTGTAATAGGCAATGAATCAAAAGGTATACGCCCGGCATTGCTCGATTGCTGTCAGCGCCGCGTTACCATACCACAAATTGGAAAAGCGGAATCACTGAATGCCGCTGTGGCCGCGGGGATAATTTTGTCGCATTTAGTGCCATCACCCATGGCCCCTGTCCAGTGAGTGGCGAAAGGTGCCCCGATCGATCACGATAAAAATCGTGTGCGGATGTACGTAAGAAAATCGTGATCAAAATATTAAAAACACTGCAAGAATAATCTTTAAAAAATCAAACAGTGGAACTTGTTTTTGGGTAATTGTGTTTTGTAAACAACGACAGGCGAGGCACCCATCTGCGCCATAGGCGGAGCGGGGCCGGTGTTGAGGCGTTTTACCGGAACTGTATCGCTCTTACCGGTTGTATTTTTCGTATAACAAGTGTAGGAATGATAAGCACCAGGAAGCAAACAATAAAAGTGCCGGCGTCTACCAATACAAAATGCCACCATTCCAAACGAACTTCGGCTTTTGAAATATAATACATGTCTTCCTGCAGCGTAATTAAACCATAGTGCTGCTGGGCCCAGCACAATAAAAGCGCCAGCAAATTGCCCAGCACAATGCCGGTAAAAGTAATCATGGCACCATGGTATAAAAAGATGCGTTGTATAGACGAATTGGGCGAACCAAGTGCTTTTAATGTGCCAATCATCCTTGTTCTCTCCAAGACTAAAATAATAAGGCAGGTAATAAGATTGAGCACCGCAACAATCGTCATAATTATGAGTACCAGTATGATAGTTGTATCCTGCAGATTCAGCCAGTCGAATATATTTGGATTGATTTCTTTAATGCTTTTACTGGTCCATGCAACCGGTAATGAATTAAAAAGATCATCATTTATTTTGTCCATCTGTTTGTAATCTTTCAGAAAAACTTCATAGCCGCCTATCTGATCCGGCTTCCAGTTGTTTAAACGCTGTATTAAACGCAAATCTCCAAGGGCAATAAACTTATCGTATTCTTCAATGCCAGTTTTATAGATGCCTGTTACCGTAAGTTTCCTGGCCCTTGGTGCAGAACCATCCGTTTGTATAAAATAAATAAACACCGGATCGTTTATTTTTAGCTTCAACTGGTTGGCGGTGTAAGCGGAAAGCACAATTTCATTGCTGTAACCACTATCTGTAAAATGTATCCAGCGGCCTTCTTTAAGAAATTGCTGTAACTGGTTGAAGCGATAATTTTTCTCTACACCCTTTAATAAGATACCTTCTATACTTTCGCTGGTTTTAAGAATGGCATTTTTGGTGCCGAATACATTAACCGACTGAACACCGGCATTGCCATTTAAAATCCGTGCAACCGTATCATTTTTTTGAATAGCTGTTTCTTCTGCGTTCGCAATTTTATCGGATTCATAATGTTGCACACGTATATGTCCCCAAAAACTGAAAATTTTCTGGCTGATGGTATATTGAAAACCATTTGTTATAGCCAACGCAACAATCATAACCGTTACACTTAAAATGGTAGCTGCCGTTGCCAGCCGTATAATAAAACGACTGAACGATTTTTCCCGCGAAAAGGCAATACGCTTGGCTATAAAACCGGCTACATTCAAAAGAGATAATTTTTATTAAATCAAAAATAGGGGCTGTTTGGTAACACAAAATCTTTTTATGGTTTTTTTGGCCAAATTTGTACAACTTTAGTCTTTTAATCTCATCTTACCATACATGCAAAAGTTTATCAGCCTTGTAGTTGTAGTATTACTAGTTTCGTTTGTGGCTTTGGCGCAGGTGCCAGATATGATTTACGATAAAAATATTCACAACGTAAAACTTAATTACAGTGGCAACCAGCTGGCGTATCCTATTATTAAGCTAAATGGTTCAGATCAGCTTGATCTTAATTTCGATGATTTAAATGGCGGTGTGCGCAATTATTCCTACACCTGGCAGCTTTGTAACGTGGACTGGGCTAAAACAATTCTTAGCGAGTTTGATTATATCCGGGGCTTTACACAAAACCGCATCAGCAATTACCGCAACTCTTCTATCGCGCTGGTAAAGTATACGCACTATATGGTAACGTTGCCTGAAAGCAGTTGTGTACCGTCACGTTCCGGTAATTACCTGTTAAAAATTTTTGCTGATGGTGATACCGCTAAAGTGGTTTTTACACGCCGGGTACTGGTAGTGGAAGAAAAATCAACAGTAGGCGCACAAATACAACAACCGTACAACGGGCAGATTACCAGAACACACCAAAAAATAATTTTTACGGTGAATCTTGGCAATGTAAATCTTATCAATGCACTCCAGCAGGTAAAAGTTTGCATTTTGCAAAATAACCGCTGGGATAATGCGCTTACTACACTGAAGCCAACTTTTATACGGCAAAATTCGCTGGAATATAATTCGGAAGACATTGTTTTTCCCGGAGGACGTGAATGGCGCTGGCTCGATTTACGCAGTTTCCGTTTGCAAAGTGACCGGGTAGCAACAGCAAAATACAATCTCAATTCTACCGACATATTTGTAAAACCTGATGTGAGCAGGGTACCGCAACGTCTTGTTTATTACAAAGATTACAACGGCATGTTTTATAATGAAATAAGCGAGAGTGTCAATTTATTATGGCAATCAGATTTTGGCGACACGCATTTCACTTTTATACCCGATGGCAACCAGGTAATGGCCGATAAAGATGTTTATTTATTTGGGGAGCTGACCAATTATGGTTTGGATGAAAAAGCAAAAATGACTTTTAATGCAGATAAAGGTGTGTACGAAACTGATTTGCTGCTTAAAAACGGCTATTACAATTATGATTACATAACTGTTGATAAGCAGGGTGGGCAAGCCAGTTTTGATTTTACGGAAGGGAATTTATGGGATACAGAAAATAGTTATACCATTCTTGTTTATTACCGCGCAATTAACGGCCGGTCCGATGAACTAATTGGCGTTGCACATGTTAATTCTTTAACGGGCAGAAGTGGATACTAACAACTATTAGTTAATAGCCATGAGGCTGTCAGCAAAAATCAGATTTTAATTTTAAATCGGTTAGCATTGCGGTTGATTAATTGTCGTTGCTTCCGTATATTTGCGCCCGGCAGGTCTTACACGACCAGCTCCTGCTGAATCCTCCCAGGGCGGGAACGCAGCAAGAGTAAGTGGTTGAGCGGTGCGATGTAATCAGCCTGCCTTTTTTTATTTTTCTTCGCCCCGATGGGGCTCATTAATAAATTCAATCATGAAATTCTTTATCGACACAGCAAATCTTGCACAAATTAAAGAAGCCAACGAACTGGGTATACTGGATGGTGTAACGACCAATCCTTCATTGATGGCAAAAGAAGGCATTAAAGGTACAGAAGCTATTTACGCTCATTATAAAACCATCTGCGAACTGGTTGATGGAGATATCAGCGCAGAAGTTCTTTCTACAGATTTTAAAACAATCGTGGAAGAAGGTAAGAAGTTAGCTGCTATTCATCCTAACATCATTGTCAAAGTACCGATGATAAAAGATGGTGTAAAAGCAATTAAATGGTTTACCGACAATGGCATTAAAACTAATTGTACGCTTGTGTTTTCTGCCGGACAGGCTATTTTGGCTGCAAAGGCAGGTGCAGCATATGTTTCACCGTTTATCGGTCGTATAGATGATACCGGTTGGGATGGTGTTGAACTGATTGCACAGATAGCACATATTTATTCTGTCCAGGGTTTTGAAACTGAAATATTAGCGGCTTCTATCCGCAGCGCATTGCACATTGTAAAATGCGCAGAAGCGGGTGCAGATGTTTGTACCTGCCCGCTTGAGTCAATTCTTGGTTTGCTGAAACATCCGCTAACAGATATTGGCCTTGCCAAATTTCTGGAAGATGCTAAAAAAATGTAGTCTCTTTTTTACAGTTTGTACTTATTATAAGAATGCGCCTTTTTTTAAGGGCGCATTTGTTTTTTTGAGGCGAAAATAAATGAACTTCATTTGCCGTTGACGATGATATGAGCCACAAGTAATAAATAATGCTGTTGTAATCTTACTGTCTAAACGAATTTAATGAGTGATAAACAAATTAAGACTGGACTGATTTTATACATTATTGTATCGCTGATTTTATTTACCGGCGGATTGGTAAAATATATACCCGTATTGTATTTGTCAATTTTGAATATTCTTTCAGCTTCAGGATTGGTGATACCATGGATACAAAAATACCTGCGTTATCCGCACCGCATAGAAACGCTTGAAATAGTTTTTCTTTGCGTGGAATGTTTATTTGTAATTGCTTCGATATTCTGTGTTGTGGTAGTCGCTGACGGCGGATGGCTGATTGTCAGCCAGTATACAATTGCTGCATTGAATCTCCTCGCCGCAATTGCTTTTTTTATTTTTATACTACTGTTTAAAATAAAGAAATTATTCTAAAACCGTTGAAGCCGAAAAGAATTCTTCGCTATTCGTTTACTGAAACATATACATCTACTTCTGCATTGTTCCAGTCTTTGGTTCTTTCATCATACACTTCGAAATCTGTTTGATAAGTCCTGGTATAATCAGCTGCCCATATTTCTTTCCATGCATTGATTACGCAATCCGGCATTTTCCCATGCACAATGATTTTTTCATAAGTACCCGCGGGAACAGCCAGGTTTTCTAAGCCTGCCGGAGCAGCGGTACCGGCTTTTACTTTGCATCCAATAAAATAAGAAAATGGTTTGGAACTGTCGCCTTCGTAATGATGATAAACGCCATATATTTCATCACCTGCTTTATTTGGAATAATGGCAGCGTAATTTGCATTTTCAAATTCGTGCCATAAGTTTTTGCAATCGGCACTTGACTGTCCGCCGGTATTGATTGTTTTGGTTTTGAGTGATAACCCAATCAGGTGTATTTCTTTAATTGTTGTTTTGCTCATTGGTTCTATTTAATCATTCGACCTTTCAACATTCAACATTTCAACGAATCAACTTTCAATCCTACTGGTATACCCGAACATAATCAACTTCCATACGCTGCGGCCATATATCCTGTGCAATGCCTTTGGCGCCCCCCCAATCGCCTCCTACTGCAAAATTTAATAGCAAATACATTTTATTATCAAAAGGCCATGCAGCATATCCACTGTGTTCATTGGCAAATCGAAAATATACATTTCCATCAACAGCAATTTTTGTACTGTCTGCGCTCCATTCCAAACTATATACATGAAATTTTTCTGAACAGTCTTTTACAACAGCGGTGTCAGTTTTTTGTGTATGAATAACATGATTGTATTTTTTGCAATGGACGGAGCCGTGTATATAACCCTGGTGAAAACCTACATGTTCCATAATATCAATTTCACCATCATCGGGCCACTTCATGGAATCCTTCGAGGCCAAAGTCCAGATGGCCGGCCAGGTGCCAAAGCCTTTGGGCAGGCGCGCCCGCACTTCTATTTTTCCATATTGCCAGTCTGCCTTTCCTTTAGTAACCAGCCTCGCAGAAGTATAATCATTATTCTGCCATTTTTCTTTACGGGCCTCAATGACAAGGTTGCCATTTTCAACCCGGGCATTTTCCACCCGCTTGCTGGTATAAAATTCCAATTCGTGGTTTCCCCAGCCGTCCCCGCCCACATCATAATTCCATTTGCTGCTGTCGGGGAGACCGGTATAATTAAATTCATCCGACCAGACCAGTTTCCACGTTTTAACTGGTTTGTAACGAAATGATATAAAACCTGTTGTCATCAGCAGCAAAACCAATACAGAAGCGGCTATCCGGGTCTTTTGTGTGTTCATACAGCTTTAAATTAAGCATTATGAAGATAGTGATTATTAAGAACGAAAGGCGACGTATTAACGGACCACGGGCTCAAAATTTACAGCAATCAGACAGTTCTGATAAAATATTTTTTGCTATCAACTGGTAAATACTATTTTTGCGCCATCATTATGAAACAGTTCACACATACACATCATCATACAATCTTACCCAACCGGTAAGCCAATGGTGTTTGTGTTCAGGTATAAAACATTAGAAGGCTTACGCAAGTAGGCCTTTTTTTATGTGTCTGAACCATCATTTAAAAAGACTTTACGGATTATTAGAAAGGATAAAAAAATAGTTAATGCCTGAAATCAAAAATTTAAAGGGCCACTTTTTCCGCTTAATCTTTGAAAAGCCTTTTAAATCGTTGCTCAGGCAATATAATTCAGACAATTAAAAATAAAATAAATCATGGTTCAGACAGATAAAATTCGCATTGCCATTCAGAAATCAGGCCGCCTGTATGAAGATTCCGTAAAATTGCTGAAAGAATGTGGCATTGATTTACGCAATGTAAAAGACCGCTTAAAAACAGAAAGCGATAATTTTCCGCTGGAAGTATTTTTTTTACGCGATGATGATATTCCTCAATATGTGGAAGATGGTGTGGCTGATATAGGTATTGTTGGAGAAAATGTATTGTTTGAAAAAAACAAAAAAGCAATTGTAGTAGAACAACTGGGGTTTGGAAAATGCAGGCTTTCAATTGCGGTACCACGCAGTCAGCAATATGATGGCGTTGCTGCATTAAAAGGAAAACGCATTGCCACCAGTTATCCTTTTTTAGTTAATGGATATTTAAAGCAACACAATGTTGAAGCTGATATTCATGAGATTAGCGGGTCTGTTGAAATAGCCCCGGGCATCGGGCTGGCAGACGTTGTAGCCGATTTGGTGAGTAGTGGTTCCACGCTTTTTATGAATGGTTTAAAGGAAGTAGAAACGATTTTGCAATCGCAGGCAGTGCTTATAAAAAACAACGGACTTGCACAACCGCAGTTGGATCTTTTGGATAAATTATTGTTCCGAATGCGCGCTGTTAAAAAAGCAAAAAGGAATAAATATGTTTTGCTGAATGCACCCAATGATAAAATAAAAGAAATTATAGCCTTGTTGCCGGGTATGAAAAGTCCGACGGTTTTACCATTGGCAGAAAGTGGCTGGAGCAGTGTACACAGCGTACTCGATGAAGATACATTCTGGGATAAAATTGAACAACTGAAAGCCGCTGGCGCGCAGGGCATTTTGGTAGTACCTATCGAGAAAATGATTATTTGATAATGTGAAGAATCTGAAAATGTGCTAACTGAAAATGCAGTTGGGACCGGGCTTGCTCCCGCCCTGAAATTTTGGAAATCTGAGCAGCGTATTGTAGAAATAAGACTTGGGTGAAAGCAACTAATTTGAAATATGCAGACGTTTAAATTACCAGCAAGAAGTGAATGGAAAGAAATATTGGCAAGGCCAGTGATTGATGCTGCTGCGCTGGAGCAAAAAGTAAAAACGATACTGGACGAAGTAAAAAAAGGTGGAGATGCCTCCGTGAAATTCTTTACCAAACAATTTGACGGTGTTGAATTGAACGGCATGATGGTGAGTGAAGCAGAAATGGAAAATGCTGAGAAAAATATTTCTGATGAATTAAAACAGGCGATTCAACAAGCTGCTGCCAATATTAGATTATTTCATGAAAAACAGGTTGGTGCTGTGGAAATAATTGAGACAATGCCGGGCGTACAATGCTGGCGCAAAAGTGTAGGTATCGAAAAAGTTGGATTGTATATTCCCGGTGGTACGGCGCCGTTATTTTCTACTTTATTAATGCTGGCGATACCTGCGAAAATTGCGGGTTGTAAAGAAATTGTATTGTGCACGCCGCCTGCTCCCATGGACGGTGAGCGCGGGACTGGGGGTGAGATTCACCCTGCTATTTTATTTGCAGCAAAAACGGTGGGCATTACAAAGATTTTTAAAGCAGGTGGTGTGCAGGCCATTGCTGCCATGGCATATGGAACACAAACCATTCCGCAGGTATATAAAATTTTTGGTCCGGGTAATCAATATGTAACCTGCGCCAAACAGCTGATACAAAAAGATGGAATTGCTATTGACATGCCTGCGGGGCCAAGTGAAGTGGCCGTGTATGCAGATAACACGGCCATTCCGGCATTTGTAGCAGCTGACCTTCTATCGCAGGCAGAGCATGGCGCAGACAGCCAGGTATTGTTGGTTGTGCGTCGTTACGCCTCTAACCAGGACGCTGAAACGATAATTGATAGCGTAAAAGACGAGATTGAAAGACAATTAGCACAGCTGCCGAGAAAAGAAATTGCGGCAAAAGCATTGAAGAATAGTAAAATAATTATCGTTGAAAATGACAAGGATGCAATTGATTTATTGAATGAATATGCTGCGGAACATCTGATTTTTAGCTGTGCAAATGCAGATGAGCTGGCCGAAAACATCATCAATGCAGGCTCAATCTTCCTGGGTAATTATTCCCCGGAAAGTGTGGGCGATTATGCCAGTGGTACCAATCATACGTTACCTACTAACGGTTATGCAAAAGCATATAGTGGCGTAAGTGTAGATAGTTTTGTAAAAAAAATTACGTATCAAAAATTAACGGAACAAGGTTTGAAAAATATTGCAGGAACAGTAGAAGTAATGGCAGCTGCGGAAGGATTGGATGCGCATAAGAACGCAGTTAGCATACGGTTGAAGAAATGATGAATGCGATGACAAATTTTAGCTTTCCAAGCTACCTCAATTTTCCCGCAGTTCTGAAGGGGCGTGGTTGTAAGCTTTGGGTTAAGCCCGGCGGCCGGAATATAGAACCGATCCAGGGATTAAATAGATTGCGCAAATCCACGGAGGGGATTAATGTCAATAGCCGCTGGGACAACCCGGGGACGTAAATAAATCTTAGGTAAAACCCTGGAGATGGTCAATAAAGGGGCTTGTTTAAATGTTCAATTTTCGAATAATGATGAGTGCACCAAAATGATATACTGTACAAGTGAGTGACACCCGTCCGAACGGTGTTCATCCGGGCGGGCAACGATGTTTAATAGAATTACAAAAGCCCGCAACAAAAATAAAAAAATGAGTTTCGATATCAATAACCTGTTAAGAAAAAATATTAAAAACCTGGTTGCTTATTCATCCGCCCGTGATGAATTTAAAGGCGAGGCAAATATTTTTTTAGATGCCAATGAAAACAGTCTTGGATCGCCACTGATAAAATGGTACAACCGCTATCCCGATCCATTGCAATGGAAAGTAAAAGAAAAATTATCTGCTATAAAAGGAATCCCGGCAAAACATATTTTCCTGGGTAATGGCAGCGATGAATGTATCGATATTTTATACCGTGCTTTTTGCAACCCGGGTAGAGACAACGTTATTATTTGTCCGCCTACCTATGGCATGTATGAAGTGAGCGCAAATATTAATGATGTTGAAATACGCTGGGCAAGATTGCTGGATAATTTTCAGCTTGATTTAATACACCTGGAAAACCTGGTGGATGACAACACAAAAATCATTTGGCTGTGCTCGCCCAATAATCCAACCGGCAATGCATTAAACCGGGAAGATATAGAGACGGTGTTGAACAATTTCCCCGGCCTGGTGGTAATAGATGAGGCGTATATTAATTTTTCACGCTTCCGATCTTTTATACCCGCCTTGCAGGAATACCCGAATTTAGTAGTGATGCAGACGCTGAGTAAAGCCTGGGGATTGGCCGGTCTCAGGCTGGGTATGGCTTTTGCAAGTGAAGCTATTATTGAAATATATAACCGGGTAAAACCGCCGTACAATATTAATCAGTCTACGCAGGAACTGGTGTTGAAAGCGCTGGATGAAGTTGGGCAGGTGAACGATATGATTAAGCTCATTGTGCAACAGCGGGACATGTTGGCTGTTGCATTGACAAAAATGCCCGGTGTACAAAAAGTCTATCCCAGTGATGCTAATTTTTTATTGGTGAAAGTTGCAGATGCGCGGGTTACCTATAATTATCTGCTGGAGAAAGGAATTGTAGTTCGCGATAGAAGCAAAGTTGAATTATGTGAAGGATGTCTGCGCATTACTGTGGGTACAGAAAAAGAAAATATTGATTTAATCAAAAACCTGGAAACATTCTTTCAGGAATAGCTAATTTTAAAGCTCAAAAAAAGATAGTATGCATTATTTAAAATCTTTTCTTATCCTATCCGCTTGTTTGTTGTTGCTGAGTACCGGCAGTTTTGCAGGCGGCCCACCCCCTACTAATAAAAAGAAGCCCGCTGAACCAGTTATAAAAGTGCCGGAGGGTTTTTCAGTAGCTAATGTGGCGTCCGATTTAGGCCGTCCGCGGCATCTTGCCGTTGCAACTAACGGAGATGTATTTGTAAAATTGGATAAATTAAAAAACGGTAAAGGCATCATCCGTTTACATGCTAACGGTAATGGTAAACCGGATATGCAAACAGGTTATGGCGATTTCACCGGAACCGGTATCGCCATCAAAAACGGATATATATATGCTTCTACCAATTCAGAAGTGTTCAGGTATAAATTAAATGAAAAAACAGGTGTTGTTGATGAAGCATCCAAACAAAAAATAGTGACTGGTTTATGGGATAGACACGAGCATGAAGCAAAGGCCATTACGTTAGACAATGACGGCAACCTGTATGTAAATATTGGTGCGCCATCCAATTGCTGCCAGGTGAAGGATAGGGTAAAAGGGTCACCCAGCAAAGATCCTTGTCCAATTCTTGATTCAGCCGGTGGTATCTGGCAGTTTAAAGCAGATAAAACAAATCAGTCGTATGGAGATGGTACACGCTATGCAACAGGTTTGCGCAATGTGGTAGGTTTATTCTGGAATACGGAAGTAAATGATTTGTATGTAATGCAGCACGGCCGGGATCAATTGTTCCAGCTTTTTCCTGAGTTATTTGATCAGAAGGCAGGCGCAGAAAATCCAGCAGAAGAAATGTTCCGTGTTAAAAAGGGATCTGATTGCGGATGGCCGTATTGTTATTTTGACAATGATAAAAAAGAAAAATTGCTAAACCCCGAATATGGTGGCGACAGAAGTAAAGTTGGCCGTTGCGAAGAAAAAACAAAATCTGTTATTCAGTTTCCTGGTCACCTGGCACCGAACGGGTTGCTGTTTTATACCGGCACAACATTTCCTGCCAGATATAAGAACGGTGCGTTCATTGCTTTTCATGGTTCCTGGAACAGAGCGCCGGAACCGCAGGCAGGTTATTTTGTAGTGTTCGTTCCGTTTAAAGATGGAGTGCCAAGTGGAAAATGGGAAGTGTTTGCCGACGGGTTTGCTGGCGCGGATATAAATGATGCATATAGCCGTCCCTGCGGTTTGGCCCAGGGAACAGATGGCTCATTGTACGTTTCAGATGATAAAAAGGGAAACGTCTGGAAGATATCTTATGGTACCAAATAATCTGGAAATATTTTTTTTCTGGCCGGTGTAACCGGCACTACGTATTATCACTGTTTAGTATCAGGTTGTACGCAAATACTACTGGGTTTCTACATCAATCATATTTGAACGCCTGCGTAATTATGAAATATGTTTTTTTAATTATTGTTACTATTGTGTTCTCTCTGTCTGCATCGTCATTTGTAAATAAACAGCAACCCCGCGGTAAAAAAACAACCGAAGCGTTGAATGCATCCATTGCGCGTGGAGAGAAAGTCTACAAGGGCACCTGTATCGCATGCCACCAGGCCAAGGGCCAGGGTGTTGACAGGATGAACCCGCCACTGATAAAAACAAAATGGGTGCTGGGTGATAAAAAAGCATTGGCAAGAATTGTGCTCTTTGGTTTGAAAGGTGGAGAAATAATTATTGATGGAGACGATTTTCACAACCCAATGCCTGCACAGGGCGAACAGTTTACAGATCTCCAGATAGCAGATGTATTAACCTATATCAGGAACAGTTTTGGCAATAAAGCCGGCGCGGTTACAACGGCAGATGTTAAAATAGCCAGGGCAACGCCTGCAGGCGCGGCTGCAAAGACACCTGCCAGCAAAACACCGGCTAAAAAAAACGTAAAACATTAAATGAAAAGGATACTGTTTATTGACCGCGATGGAACGCTGATTGACGAAGCGCCCCCAACTTATCAATTGGATTCTTACGATAAATTAACTTTCTATCCGCAGATGTTTGAATACATGGGCCGCATTGCCCGTGAATTTGATTATGAACTGGTAATGGTCACCAACCAGGATGGATTGGGCACTGCGTCTTTTCCGGAAAGCACTTTCTGGCCATTGCATAACCTGGTAATGAAAAGCATGGAAGGCGAGGGCATTCATTTCAGTACGGTGCACATCGATCGAACCTTTCCAAAAGATAATGCGCCAACACGCAAACCGGGTATTGGCATGCTGACAGATTACCTGGACAGTGACAAATACGACATGGAAAATTCTTATGTGATCGGTGACCGGATTACCGATATTCAATTGGCGAAGAATTTGGGTTGCCGTGGTATCTGGCTAAATAATGATCCTAATTTAGGTGCAGGAGAAATGGCAGATAAAGCAGCTTCCCTGCACCAGGATGGAACCATTGCATTAGAAACAACAAAATGGTCACAGATATATGAGTACCTGCGGTTGGGCCTGCGCCAGGTGGTACATGAAAGGAACACCAATGAAACACAGATAAAAATTGAATTAAATATTGATGGCCGCGGAAAAGCAAATATTGTGACTGGCCTCGGCTTTTTTGATCATATGCTGGAGCAGGTTGCAAGGCATGGTAAAATGGATATTACTATCCGTTCAAACGGAGATTTGCATATTGACGAACACCACACCATAGAAGATACAGGTATTGCGTTGGGCGAAGCATTCGCAAAGGCGCTGGCAGATAAGCGTGGAATGGAGCGTTATGGTTTTGCATTACCAATGGATGAGGCTGAAGCCAAAGTGCTGATAGATTTTGGCGGCCGCAACTGGATTGTGTGGAATGCTTCTTTTACAAGAGAAAAAGTAGGAGAGATGCCTACCGAAATGTTTTTTCATTTCTTTAAATCTTTTTCTGATGGGGCAAAATGTAACCTCAATATAGAGTGCCACGGCGATAATGAGCACCATAAAATAGAGGCCATCTTCAAGGCATTTGCGAAAGCCATCAGGATGGCGGTAAAGCGTGATCCGCTGAGCAATTATTTACCAAGTACAAAGGGGGTTTTGTAAGCATCTGGCACGGGCAAACGCCCTGCAGCCTGTTCGCAGCGCCATCATTTCTTTACTGGCTGCATTATTTTATCAGTACGTCTGCAAATTCAGGTTTCTTATCAAAAACAGATTTTGCAAAAGGACAAAGCGGCGTAATTTTCATTTGATGTGTTCTTGCATATTCAACCGCCGTGTGTACCAGTTGAAGCCCAATACCTTTTCCTTTAAGAGAATCATCTACTTCTGTATGTTCGATGATCATTTTATTTTCTGCAGGTTTTGAATAGACCAGTTCTGCCAGTATAGCACCGTCCTGTCCTACGTAAAACATTCCTTTTCCACCTATTTGTTTGTGTTGAATAAGCATAGTTATAGTTTAATTAATTTTTGTAAAATGGCATAACCTTGTGGTCAGTTGCCGATGTTAGAAGATGAATTGATATGTCCCAATGCACCAGCATGTATTAATTCACTTCCCCAGCTGTTGGCAAAAAAATTTGCCCGTTCATTGGTTACATATCCATCATTGCTGCTGGCAACAACAACAGAAGGAAAAGATAATTTAAAAAAAGGCATTGGTGTAAAGCCTGTTGTGCCTGGTGGATAAGAAGGCGCCTCTGTATCACTGGGTGCTACCATTAAAGCGCCCTTTATGATATGATTATAGTATTGCGCCCATTTTACAATGGTGCAGCACGCAAGGCTATGACCGATCAGCATTACCTGGTTCAGCGGATATTTATGAATAGTTTCTTCTATTGTTTTTATCCAATCATCAGCAACCGGCGTATCCCAGTCTTTTTGCTGAATGCGGGTAAAACCATAGCTGTTTTCCCAGTGTGTCTGCCAGTGCTGCGGGCCAGAATTATGAAGGCCGGGAAGAATAAAACAACGGGCGTCAGGCATCGGCTAAAAAACGTTTAGTGTATAAATAGAAGGCTGTCTGTAAGGCACACCCGAAAAACGGCTTTTATGCTTCCGTCTGCTCATTATAATAACGGATGCCTTCCAGCACGCCCTTCGACAACGCATTCTCGGAAAAATAAACAAGCTTGTTGTTTCTTAATTCTTCCAGCTCCGGCTGGTAATTGGCTACTACAATTCCTTTTGTTTTGCCCGTGAGCATGTCTTTATCGTTACCGCTATTGCCTGCCGTTATAAAATTTTCCAAAGGTCTTTTCCACTTATAGCTAAGGTAACGTACGGCCTGGCCCTTACTGGCCCGCAATGGCAGCAGATCCAGGAACTTGTTTTCTGTGAGCAATATTTTGCATGCCAATTTTCTATCGTCAAGAAACTTATACAAATCGGCCATGTCGTCCTGGTCAAATGTACTATCAACATAATAGCTCAGTTTAAAAGGCCATTGCGCAGCCGGTTCCTGCAAACGGATGCCTGGAAACGCCGCCAGTTCTTTTTGGAGCTCTTCTCTTTTCCAGTGATAATTGATATGGCTTTCCCAACCATTGTCGGGAATACATTTATCAGTATAATAAATTTCTGAACCGGCAGAGCAGATAAGAATGTCAGGCTTCGGAATATCATATTCGGCCAGCGCCTGGAGGGTTATCTCTTTGTTTCTTCCGCTGGCCACTCCAAATACCACCCGCCCTTTATTCTCTGCTATCCATTGTTTCAATTCCTGCAATCCTTCTGAATTTTTTCCTTCTACCAGTGTACCATCAATATCAGAGATAATAAAAAGGTCTGCTTTAGCCAGTTTCTTGCCATAGGCAGTTTTATTTACAAAGCGGATGACTTCATTACTCTTTTCCTTGAAAAGATCATCAATCATTTTTACATATTCATCCGCAAAAGAATTCCAGGAATACAGTTGGTTGCTGGCAATAATACCATTGCCCGAAAATTTCTCCCACATGGCCTGGTCAGCAATAATTTTTTTAATTGCATCTGCAATGGCCCGGGGATCTTCCACATCTACCAGCAATCCATTGTCGCACTGTTCCAGGATTTCTTTCGGTCCGCCGGTAGGGGAAGCAATCACCGGCAGACCGCAGGCTGCTGCTTCTACAATGGTTAACCCGAAATTTTCGCCGGGCGTTGCGTTAACAAACACCCCTTTTTTCCTGGCAGCAATACGGTAAATTTCCGGCACTTCTATTTTGGGGTCGTTTTTCTTGGGAATCGCCATTTTACCATACAGATCATATTTATCCAGCAAGAGTAAAAGATTGGTGAGAATATCCTTTTCATCATCCGGCATTACGCTGATGTCTTTTCTAACGCCGGCAAATATCGCGAGGTTCGCCATGGCCTGCAATTCTTTGTCCTGCCCGTACGATTGGATGATGGCCTCAAAGTTTTTTCTTTTGTCTGCACGGCCAATGGAAAGTATCAATGGTTTGGCAGGGTTAAAGAGAAACCGATCTATCTCTGAATTCACGCGGTATACTGCCTGTTCCTGTTCTATAGACATTTTAAAAGATGGCATATCAAGCCGGTAAAACGGGTAAAAAACTTCAGAGTTGATCCCGGGGGGTATCACTTTAAAACGACCGGAGGCTGCCTGATCATACAAGGCATATTGTGAATCAACAATGTTCTGCGTGCTTACAATGATCCGGTCTGCTGTCTGCAATAAATTTTCTTCCACGCCAATGCGCCGTTTCATGTTAAATTTTTCTTCTATTTTTTGCGGTGACATCCCCTCCTGCAGTAATATGTTTTTTTTGTTGCGGCCAAGTGAATGCCCTGTTGCGATAAAAGGAATCCTGTATACTTCACTGATTTGCCCTGCGAGGTAATTGCCATCGGCATAATGACCATGAACCACATCCGGGAAATCATCCTGCTGTTCAATAAAACGAATTGTTTTATCAATAAATTCATCGAGGTATTCCCACAATGTTTCCTTGGGCCGGTATGAATTGCCACCGCAGGTCATCCGGATGATGCGGCCTTTATCATTTATGGTCTCAATTTCTTTTTCGTAAGCTGCCGACACCCTTTTATCAATAATCCTGCGGGTAAAGAGATCCACTTTTCGTACTTGTGGATGCCGTGAAAGGCTTTCTAAAAGTTCCAGCACATATTTAACCTGTCCGCCGGTATCCTTGTCCCTGCCAATTTCAGGGTCATTAAACCGGATAAGACCATGCGGACTGAATAATTGAATGTAATACCCATTTATCATTTCATTATTCATTTGGTGATTGGTAAAATTAACCAAATCAGCATGAGCGACATTATTTTATTAATTTAGTAAACAGAAATCGAAATTATGTACTCAGGATCAGGGTTTAGCGACTGGGAAATCGGAGATATTACTGTCATTATTTATAAAGGTGTTTACCATTTATTTCACCTGATTATTCCGAATCACGATTATATTGCGCATGCCGTTTCACTGGATGGTATTTCATGGAGAAGGGTTAACAACGCTTTATTTGTGGGACATCCCGGAGAATGGGATGACGACATGTTGTGGACGATGCATGTATGTGAAGTGGGAAGCAAATTTGAAATGTATTATACCGGTTTGCAGAGAAAAGACAGGGGTGTTATATCAAGAATCGGTTTTGCAGAATCTGACAACCTGATCGACTGGAAAAAAAATAAAAAAAATATTTTTCCGATAGAACCGAAGGGTATTTTTTACGAAAAGTCTGGCACCAATCCGCGTACCTGGCTGAGCTTCCGCGATCCTTTCAGGTTTGAATACAAAGGTGAAGTATACCTGCTGGTAGCTGCCAGAACTATTGGCGGACCGGTTTCCAGAAGAGGCTGCGCAGGCATGGTGAAAATCACCAATGATGTTGTTGAACTGATGCCTCCGTTGTTCAGTCCGATGGTGTATGATGATATCGAATGTCCATGCGTATTTGAATTACATGGACGATTTTATTTGCTGGGGTCCATACGCGAAGATATTAAAGTGCGCTATTGGTTTGCCCCAGATTTTTTTGGTGAATACCATTCTTTTCATGCGGATGTACTGTTGCCGCAAGGCAATTATGCTGCCCGCATTGTACAGGACAACGGGTACCTGCTGGTGTACAATTTCTTTTATACCGCTGGAAAAATTGATTCATTGCGGGTACTGCCGCCACCCAAGCAGCTGGATACAGATGAACGGGGGCGGTTGGTATTAAAAAGTTATTACCGGTGGCAACACATGGTAATTAAAACCATACCGCAGTATGAAATGGGAACGGCGGAACAACTATTTTCAAATCCGACAGCCAGTTCAACTATTGAAGACGGTAAATATATTTTTGGATCAAGAAGTGGCTATGAAATATTTTGTTTTCGTAAACCCTCTGCCGGTTTTATGTGGGAAGGGTCTCTGAAAGTTGAAGGCATGGGAAAATTCGGGCTGGTTTGCGATATCGACAGTGAAGGCAATGGCTACTTTATCTCTATCAATGCGGACAGTGGTCATGTGCAGCTCAGGGCATGGGGATTTAACCCGCTGAACAACCGCCAGAATTTTATATTCAATGATATTCAATCAGCATTTTTTACTCCCAATAGTGAACAGTCATTTGAATTTAAACTGATTCGTTACGGCCGTTATATTGAATTGTCTATAAATGGTCATGTTAAATTAACACTTATGGATTATACCTATTCCGGTGACTTCTTTGGGCTGTATTCTGCATCTTCGCTGATTTCATTGCAAAAATCGGTATTGAAAACGTTAACTGATCCCGAAGAGGAATATGCCAGCCAGGCAGATGCGCAGGTGCAGCCAATGCCAGCTGATAGTAGCGAAAATGTGTTGTAACGAACGGTGTATTGTGCCATACAGCGATAACGTTCAATACTGCGATGACTGAGATTTGCCCGTTAAAAAATATTTGCTGAATCAAAGTTTCTCACCCATATTTGCACTGCAATGGTAAAAAACATTCAAAATATTCAATGGTGGTGGCATACAAACCTCAAAAGGGGCAAGTAATGCTATAACCATGAGCATCCTACTATATTCAGGCCCCGATATATTCGGGGCTTTTTTATTTGTCAGAACGGAAATGGATAGGATGTTTGGGATACGCAGGAACTGAAGACTATTATTACAAATTCGTTTTGGTTTCTATACCAGGTTTTAAATACGATGGTGTAACAGAAAAGAATAATTAATGAAAAAGATTGAGCTCAAAACAACGTGTAAAAAAATGCTGGCCGATGTGTTTACACCGGTCGGCATTTACTTGCGGCTGCGGGACAGATTCCGTGATACTGTTTTACTTGAAAGCACCGATAATCATGCGGCAGATAACAGTTTTTCATTTATAGGGATCAATGCCATCGCCGGAATAGAAATCACGTCTGTCAGCAGCATAGAGTTTAAGTTGCCCGGGCAGGAACCCGAAAGAATTGCTATCAACAATACCAACCAGGTACCGCAGTTGCTCTGGGATTTTATGCAGCGTTTTGAAGTGAGTGGTACCGATAAAGATACTGCCTGTGCGCAGGGGCTGTACGGGTATACGACTTTTGATGCGGTGCAATTTTTTGACACCGTTCAATTCCGGGACCGCGGTACTGCAACAACTGCAAAAGAAATGGATGCCATTCCGCTGATGCGTTATCGTTTATACCAGTACGTTATAGCCATCAATCATTATAAAGATGAACTGTTCATCTGTGAAAATAATATAGCGGGAATAGAAAGTGAGCTGGCTATGGTAGAAAGCCTGATAAAAAGCAAAGATATACCGGTGTATCCTTTTAAAGCTGCCGGTCCGGAAACGAGCAACATGGGCAACGGAGAGTATATTGACATGGTAAAAAAAGGTATCGCCAGTTGTCACCGCGGAGATGTTTTTCAAATTGTGCTAAGCCGGCGTTTTGAACAACCTTTTACCGGCGATGAACTGAATGTGTATCGTTCACTGCGCAGTATTAATCCTTCACCTTATCTTTTTTACTTTGATTATGGCGATTATAAATTGATGGGTTCATCGCCGGAGGCACAAATTATCATTAAGAACGGTAAAGCCATTGTTCACCCCATTGCTGGTACCTTTAAAAGAACAGGTGATGATGAAACAGATAAGCAGGAAGCCGCGCGCTTGTTACTCGATGCAAAAGAAAATGCAGAACATGTGATGCTGGTTGATTTGGCAAGAAATGACCTGAGCCGCCTTTGCGATGATGTAAAAGTGGAACATTACCGGGAAGTGCAATTCTTCAGTCACGTAATACATTTGGTAAGTGAAGTAACGGGCTCGGTGAGGCCGGGAACAAATCCTTTTGAATTACTGGCAAAAACATTTCCGGCAGGTACATTGAGTGGCGCACCCAAAATAAAAGCCATGCAGCTGATAGATAATTTTGAAACCACTTCCCGAAGTAACTATGGCGGTGGTATTGGGTTTATGGGTTTCGACGGCAGCTGTAATCATGCCATTATGATTCGCACTTTTTTAAGCAGGCAAAATACCCTGATTTACCAGGCAGGGGCGGGCGTGGTAGCTGCCAGTATACCAGAAAATGAATTGCAGGAAGTGAATAATAAATTGGGCGCACTAAAAAAAGCGATTGTATTTGCTGAAAGTATTTAACGTTGTTTAGTTTAAACAGAATATCAACCGATGAAAATATTAGTATTTGATAATTATGATTCTTTTACCTACAACCTGGTGCACCTGGTAGAAAAAATACTGCACCAGAAAGTAGAAGTACACCGCAACGATAAATTACCATTGGAAGAAGTAAAGAAGTTTGATAAAATTATTTTATCGCCGGGTCCGGGTATCCCAGAAGAAGCAGGATTGCTGTTGCCATTAATAAAAGAATATGCCGCTTCAAAATCTATACTGGGTGTTTGTCTCGGGCACCAGGCAATTGGCCAGGCTTTTGGGGGCGAACTGGTTAATTTAAGCACGGTGTATCATGGCGTAGCGTTGCCTGTTAAAATAGCCAGTGAAGAATCAGGAACACGAAGCTTATTGTTTGATGGATTGCCAGATACTTTTGACGTTGGACGCTATCATTCATGGATAGTGTCGGAGAAAAATTTTCCTTCCGATCTTGAAATAACAGCGCGCGATGAAAATAATTACATCATGGCATTGCGGCATAAAAAATATGACGTACAGGGTGTTCAATTTCATCCGGAAAGCGTGTTGACCCCGTTGGGAGAAAAGATTATGCGGAATTGGCTGGACGGGGATTTGGGGGGATTAAAATGATTTGAAGAGAATGTAAATATTATGGCAGACCTGAAATATAGAGAAATAACGGAGAAAATTATTGGAGCGGCCATGAAGGTTCATTCGAAATTGGGCAATGGTTTTCCTGAAGTGATTTATCAGCGGGCAATGATGATCCAATTGGAAGAAGATCGCGTTTCATTTCAAAGTGAGCATTCCATAGCTATTTAATTATAATGGAAAAAAGATTGGTGATCGAAGAGTTGATTTTTTAATTGAAGACAAAATATGTGTTGAGTTAAAAGCAATAACATTATTGGAACCTGTACATTTTGCACAGGCGGGAAATTATCTTGAAGCTTTTAATCTTGAAGTTGGTTTACTGATAAACTTCGGTTCAATTAGTTTAGGATTTAAAAGAATTGAGAACCCTAAATTTATGGCAATATCAAATCCATAAAACTTTAAATCCTGGCACTGTATGAAGAAGATTAATGCATTTGAAGACGGATTTCAGCCTGTATTATTAATAAATTCCGGTTAAATTGATATTGGGTTCAAAATGATTAAAAGCCCTGTATTCAAAATGCTGCCAAATCGATTTTAATCCATAAAATCCTCCCAAATCGACATATGAAGAAGATTCTGCAATACTTATTCGAACACAAAACACTGAGCCGTGAAAAGGCAAAGGAAGTTTTGTTTAATATCAGCAACGCTGTTTATAATGAACATGAAGTAACTGCTTTTATGACGGTGTACCTGATGCGCAGTATCACCATTGAAGAGCTCCAGGGTTTCAGGGATGCGCTACTGGAACTTTGTGTGCGGGTAGATCTGGAAGATTTTGATACGCTTGATATCGTGGGCACGGGCGGCGATGGAAAAAATACATTTAATATTTCTACGCTGGCCTGCTTCATTGTAGCTGGCACCGGGCAAAAAGTTGCCAAGCACGGTAATTACGGAGCTACATCGGTAAGTGGCGCATCCAATGTGATGGAACAACTGGGATACAAGTTTAAAAATGATTCAGCACGGTTAAAAAAAGAGGTAGCAGAAGCAAATATTTGTTTTTTGCATGCCCCGTTGTTTCATCCGGCACTAAAGGCGGTTGGCGTAATTAGAAAAAACCTGGGTGTTCGCACATTCTTTAATATGCTCGGGCCAATGGTGAATCCTGCCTTTCCAAAGTATCAGCTGGTGGGTGTTTATAATCTTGAGATGGCGCGCATCTATAATTATTTGTTGCAGCAATCCGGAAAAGCTTTCACCATCATTCATAGTTTAGATGGGTACGACGAAATTTCTTTAACCAATGATACACGCGTAATTACCAATAAAGGAGAGAAAGTAATGACGCCGCAACAATTGGGTAAACGGTCTGTTAATGCTTCAGATATTTACGGCGGCAATACGGTAGAAGAATCTGCAAAAGTTTTTGCAAAAATTTTAAGGGGGCAAGGAACCTGGGCGCAGAACGCCGTTGTATTTGCCAATGCAGCAATGGCACTGCAATGTACCGGTAATTATGAAAACTATGATGACGCCTATGCGGCAGCGGTAGATAGCATGGAAAGTGGTAAAGCAAATGATGTGCTGAAGAAGCTGATTGCTTTGCAATCGTAGGGTTAAAAGGTTGAAATGCCGGTATACAAAACAATACAGAAAATGAATATTCTCGATAAAATAATTGAACATAAAAAGGCCGAAGTTGCTGAACGAAAATTATCAGCGCCCACAGCTGTATTGGAAAAAAGCGATTTTTTTTCCAGGCCAACTTTATCATTGAAAGATTTTTTGCTGGATGATACGAAGACAGGAATTATTACTGAATTTAAAAGAAAGTCTCCTTCAAAAGGAGTTATCAATGGTGATGCTGATGTTGTATCGGTTACCAATGCATACACAAAATATGGCGCTTGTTGTTTGTCGGTACTTACAGACGAACATTTTTTTGGCGGTACTACAGCCGATTTAATAAAAGCAAGGGCAAATGACATACCCATCCTGAGAAAGGATTTTATAATAGATGAATATCAAATCATTGAAGCGAAAGCGATGGGCGCGGATGTTATTTTATTAATTGCTGCATGTTTGAGTGCACGCAGCGTTAAACAACTTGCGGGCTTTGCAAAAAAGCTGGAACTGGATATTTTACTCGAATTGCATGCGGAAGAAGAACTCGGGCATATTTGTGATGAGACGGGGCTTGTGGGAATTAATAACCGCAACCTGAAAACATTTGAAGTAGACATCGGACGCAGCCTTGAAATGGCCCGGAAAATACCAACTGGCAAGATAAAAATAGCTGAAAGCGGTATCAGCGCTGCGGCCACCATCCAATTGTTTAAAGAAAATGGGTTCCAGGGGTTTTTAATGGGAGAAAATTTTATGAAAGAAGTGGATCCTGGAAAAGCTTTCGCGAAATTTGTGCAGGAACTTAATATACCTTCCGGCCAGGGCTGACCCCATGGCCCGGTTAAAGGACAACGATTAAACGCCGAATACTTCATCACCTTAAAATTCTTTTTTTGCATGAGAATAAAAGTATGCGGCATGACCCAGATTGAACAGGTAGATAAGCTGGCAGATTTAGGGGTTACTTTCGCGGGGTTTATTTTTTATCCGAAGAGTCCGCGATATGTTTTTAAGCATATGACGACTACCCAAATCCGTAAAGAGAACAATATAAATAAAGTGGGTGTTTTTGTAAATGCCCCGGTTGAAGAAGTGTTACATATGGTTGATGAGTGCCGCCTGCATATGGTACAATTGCATGGAGATGAAAGCCCGAAGTATTGTGAGAAGATTGCGGATTATGTATCCGTAGTAAAGGCTTTCCGGTTGAGTGACAATGACAGTGTAGAGTGGATGATACGGCCTTTTATGGATGTGTGTGATATGTTTATGTTTGATACAATGGGCGCAGGATATGGCGGCACGGGTAAAAAATTTGATTGGAACATATTGCAGGGCCAAACCATTGGCAAGCCATTTTTTCTAAGCGGCGGAATTGAGCCAGGAGATGAAGAAAAATTGAAAGCGTTTACAGCAGCGCCTGTCGCAAAAGCTTTATTTGCTATTGATATCAACAGCAAGTTTGAATTGGCACCCGGAATTAAAGAATTGGATAAAGTGCGCTTGTTTGCCGATAATCTAAAAGAGTAAGAACAAGTAGAAACAGATGAACGTTAACACTTGTTATTGAATATTATACCTTGTAACATGGTCAACTTTTAATAATAAATACGCAGCTCAATAAAAAAGATATCACATATAAATTTTTAATAAAGAATCAGATATGAATATTAAGGTGTGCGGTATAACAACGCTAAAGCAATTACAGCAATTAGATGGAATGGATATTGATTTTGCCGGATTGATTTTTTACAAAGGTTCCCCGCGGTACGTGGTCGATAAACTATCTGCCAAAGATGTTAAGGCATTGGATCTTGATGTAAAAAAAGTAGGCGTATTTGTAAATGCTGAATTTAAAGAAGTGATGCAGGCAATAGACGATTATGCACTGGATGTGGTACAGTTGCACGGAGACGAAACACCCTACCAGTGTGAAGAATTGTCGGAGCATACAGAAGTAATAAAAGTATTCAGCATCGGTGACGCGGATAAAGACATTGATGAAATAGTAGCGGAGTACGATGATGTCTGCGATTATTATCTGTTTGATACATCTGTTAATGGTGCCAAAGGCGGAACTGGCAAAAAATTCGACTGGAAAAAGTTGAGCAAAAGTAAAATTGAAAAACCTTTCTTCTTAAGTGGCGGTATTGAACTGGAAGATGCCGTAAAATTAAAAGCAATCAAACATCCCGATTTCTATGGTGTAGATATTAACAGCAGGTTTGAAAAAGAAGCGGGTGTTAAGGATATGGCCAAAGTGTTACAATTTAAACTGGCATTGAAAAAATAGTTGAATGCAAATAACAGTTTACAGCAAGGAATATGAACAACTGGTGATCGATCTTATTTTAAATATTCAGCAAAATGAATTTGGCGTGCCGGTTACTATTGCCGATCAGCCAGACTTGCTGAATGTTACTAGTTTTTATTGCAGGGACATGGGAAATTTTTGGATAGCAACGGAAGATAAAAGACTAATTGGCACCATTGCTTTAATTGATATCGGAAACAAACAATCTGCGTTGCGAAAGATGTTTGTTGATAAAGATTATCGCGGAAAAGATAAAGGAATAGGTCAGCAATTACTAGATTATGTAATTGGTTGGTCCAGGCAGAAAAGGATTGACGAGATATACCTTGGAACTTTTGACAAATTAGTGGCAGCACAAAAGTTTTATTTGAAGAATGGTTTTGTTGAAATAGAAAAGAAGGCATTGCCAGCAGCTTTTCCCGTGATGCCGGTAGACAATATGTTTTTTAAATTATCTGTGAAATAATTTTTTTCACCAGCACTGTATTGAGATGATTCATGTTAGGAATGCTACAGAAAATGATTTGCCGGCAATATTAACTATTTATAATGATGTGATTTTAAATACGACGGCTGTGTATGATTATGAACCACATACACTTGAGATGCGTACTGTATGGTTCAATACAAAAAAAGAACAGGGGTTTCCGGTTTTTGTAGCAATGGAAGATGATAAAATTATAGGATTGAGTTCTATCGGACCTTTCAGGGCGTGGGCGGCATATAAATTTTCAGTTGAGAATTCAATATATGTAGCAGCAGAAGCAAGAGGGAAAGGAATTGCAAAGCTGTTGATGCCACCCACCATTGAAGCGGCGAAGCAATTGGGTATGCATACTATGCTTGCTGGAATTGATGCCAGCAATGTGGCGAGTATACAATTGCACCGGCATTTTGGATTTGAAGAAGTAGCACATTTTAAACAGGTTGGTTACAAATTTAACAGGTGGCTTGACTTGAAATTTTTACAATTGATTGTTTGAACGGGATAGCTGTTATTTATCGGATTTGTGAGAAGGAATGGTATCGGTTATCCTGCCATCTAGTAGTCCGGTTAATCGAAAATGCAGAAAATGTTGAGTCAGGATAAATTTAATAATAGTGAGTTATGATAAACAGAACAATTCCATTAGGAAAATATAAAGGCACTTATCAGCAACCAAATATTTTTGGTTATTACGGTAATTTCGGCGGCGCCTACATACCAGAGATGCTTCATCGCAATGTGGAAGAATTGAAAACGCGTTACCTGGAGATTATGTACGATGCAGCATTTCAAAAAGAATTTCATGCGTTGCTGAAGGATTATGTCGGTCGCCCCACACCATTATACCTGGCAGAACGATTAAGTAAAGAATTCAATACACAGATTTATTTAAAGCGGGAAGATCTTTGTCATACCGGTGCGCATAAAATTAATAATACCATCGGCCAGATTTTATTGGCGCAGCGCCTGGGCAAGAAAAGAATTATTGCTGAGACAGGCGCTGGTCAGCATGGCGTAGCAACGGCGACTGTTTGCGCATTAAAAGGCGTTGAATGCATTGTATACATGGGCGAAAAAGATATAGAACGGCAGGCACCCAATGTGGCAAGAATGAAAATGCTGGGCGCGAAAGTGATACCGGCACTAAGCGGTAGTAAAACATTGAAAGATGCCACCAATGAGGCTATTC
>JBDUAY010000326.1:0-6793 GCA_040004415.1 Bacteroidota bacterium
GGATACCATTGGCTCATACTGTACCGAACACCTTCTGCATTATCGCGGCCACTTCTTCTCACCTGCAAAGGCACCTGCGCTTCAAATTCAAGATCAAATGTTACAGATGTTTTTGGAAGGATGGGTTTAGTAAGCACTACCTCAAGAATGGTTTCATGCAGTTTCATTGTTTGCTGTACGCCATTCATCTTAATCCATTTTACTTTCTGGTAACCAATTTCATCTGGTTGCAGATTCAGGATGCGATCACGTACCCGGCCATCCCAGTCTGGTCTTCCATTTATATCTGTCTGGCCAAGTACACGACTGCGATTATCCATCATACTGTTTGGCTGAAAGGCATTCCAGTAAAGATGGTAAAACACTCTCCCAAGCGTATCCGGGGAGTTATTGGTATAGACCAGTTTTTGTTTGCCACTAAAACGATTGGTTGTTACATCTGTAACTACATCCATGTTGTATTTAACATGCTGTTGCCAGCGGCCTGGTTGGGCAGTAGTATTTACACCTTGTAAAAAACAAATCGTAAGAATAAAGAATCTCATCATTATAAAAGCGTTTTAAAAACTACAAAACTCCTGCAAATAAAGCAATACAAAGGTTAAAATGAAAATAAACTTTAATGTGGTTTGAAATAAAAAAGCCTCTTTCCGGAAAGCGGAAAAAGGCTATTATACCAGCTCAGGTTGTATTTATATGGTAATTGAATCTTTTATCAGCTTGCCGTCTTTATCAAAGTACAGGTATTTCTTTTCTACCCCACTTTTACGCACAAATAAACGGTATTGAATATCATTACTATTGCTTTCAATGCTTGATACAGATTTCAGCTCCCATGCAGTAAACTTACTTTTGCTGTAACCATCTTTTACAGCTGCGGGTAAAGCATCTTCTTCTATTTCTTTTTCTGTTTGCAACCATTCACCCTTGCTGCTGAATTTGGATGTATATTTAACGTCGCCCATTTCATACGTTACCTGGAAAGCGCTCAATTTATCTTTCCACTCAACATTTTTTGTATCAGGATATTTTTCTTTAAAACCCTCTGTTACTTCTGCCGGAATTTTACGAATCTGCGCGTGCGTAACATTAAATACGCCAAACATCATGAATGCCATTACCAACGAACTTATTTTTTTCATATTGATCCTTATTTTATGTGGGAGTATGCATAAAAATATCATGCCAATGGCCGTCTTATAAGAAAACCTTATGTTTAGATTTTGTGAAATTATAAGCTGAGAAAACAGCTTTTTTTCAGGATGCGCCGTCAACAGTAATTACGATCTCGCCTTTAACGTCTTTCTTTTTAAAATGATCGCATACTTCCTGCAAAGTGCCCCGGGCATTTTCTTCGAACATTTTAGTGAGCTCGCGGCTAACGCAACAATTTCGCGCAGCGCCAAAATATTCTATAAAATCAGTTAATGTTTTCACCAGCCGCACAGGCGATTCATAAAATATCATGGTGCGTTCTTCTGTTGCCAGTGTTTTTAAAAGCGTTTGCCGTCCTTTTTTTAATGGAAGAAATCCTTCAAAGCAAAAGCGGCTGGCAGGTATTCCGCTGTTTACCAATGCGGGCACAAAAGCTGTAGCGCCTGGCAGGCTTTCAACTTTTACACCATTTTTAATGCATTCTCTTACCAGTAAAAAAGCAGGGTCTGAAATGCCTGGCGTACCCGCATCTGTAATGACAGCAATATTTTTTCCATCTGCCAACTGGTTTACCAAATGTTGCAACACTTTGTGTTCATTGTGCTGATGATAGGGAGAAAGTGGCTTGTTTATCAAATAGTGATTCAGCAATTTTGAAGATGTCCGGGTATCTTCTGCCAATATAAGATCAACTGCTTTTAACACTTCCAGTGCACGGAGCGTTATATCTTTTAGATTACCAATAGGTGTGGGAACGATGTAAAGCATTTTGAATGGAAGTTGATTGGTTGATTAAGTGGCGCTGCTGATCTTCTTTATCGGTTAACATTCAGCAGATCAACATTTCAGCAGATCAACTTACCTCAATTAATTAACTGAAATCTCGAAGTATTCCATTACCGGGTTGGCCAATAATTTTTTTGCTGCATCTTCTGCAATTTGCCTGGCGGCGTCTGGCGTAGCAGCATCCACCTGTAATGTAATATTTTTGCCAATGCGTACATCCTGCACATTATTCAATCCAAGATTGCCCAGGCCACTCATTACCGCTTTCCCCTGGGGATCAAGCAACTCTTTCAAAGGCATTACTTTTACCTGTACCGTGTACGTCATGTCGTTTTATTTTTGAGTGCCAAAGATAAGATAATGTAGGCGATGAAGATAACAGGCACTGCCATCCATTTAAATAAAACAGCTGCAATAATGGCAACGATCAGCAATATGATTTTCGGGATATTATTTTGTATCGAGTAATCTTTAAACTTTAATCCCATAATGGGTAGTTTACTTATCATCAGGTAGCTCAGCACAATTATTAATGTGTAGAGAAACCATTTATTAAAAATAATTGCATTTATTGCGCCGTCGTAATAATTATAAAAAACTATTAATGGAAGGGACGCTACAACCAACCCTGCTGCAGGTATAGGAACACCTTTAAAACCGTACGTTTGGGTGGTATCGATATTAAACCTTGCCAGGCGGTAGGCGCCGGCGCAGGCAAACAGGAATGCCGGCAATAGCCACGCGATATTAATATCAATTCCGTTTTCCTGCCGCATATACGAAAGCCGCAGAAATTGAAAAAGAATTACGGCAGGTGCTACACCAAAACTCACCACATCGCTCAATGAATCCAATTGTTTGCCCATATCTCCCGCAGCATTTAAAAGGCGTGCTAAGAAGCCGTCCACGAAATCAATGAATGCGGCTATAGCAATACAAATGGCCGCATAATACAATCTTTCGGGTACGCTAAAAGTAGTGAATTCATCACCTTGTGTAATATTAATTGATTCCGTCTGCAGCGCAAATACAATAGCCAGGCAACCAAATAGTAAATTAAGCAGCGTAAAAAGATTCGGTATTTTTTTCATAATTAAACCGTAGCAATTATCAAATGTATTATTCTAAAGTGTTTTAATCAAATAACGTTTTAAATTACCATGATTCAATTCTATTACACATTCCTGTGCATTGGAAAATGTAAGATTGTCCCGCTAACCGGCATAAATAAACACATCAAACTTTCTTATGAACGTTTCATCAGGCTTTCTATATCCTCTGCGGTGATGGGTATATTTGCCATCAAATCTTTGTTGCCGTTACGCGTAATCCAAATATTATTTTCGATGCGAACGCCCATTTTTTCTTCTTCAATATAGATACCAGGCTCAACTGTTAACACCATGCCTGCTTTTAATGGTTCTGTTTTAGTACCGAGATCATGAACGTCAATGCCCAGGTGATGAGAGATACCATGATATAGATATTTTCTATACGCCCTGTTTTCAGGGTCTTCATTTTTCACAGCCGTTTTGTTTAGCAAACCTATTTTTAGAAAAAGCTGCGTAGCATGTTCGCCTACCTGGTCATGATAATCAAGAATGGTGATGCCTGGTTTCAATAAACTCTTTGCATAATTATGTAAATCAAGACAGGCATTGTACACGGTTTTTTGGCGGCGCGTAAACTTTCCGTTTACGGGTACAGTCCTGGTGAGATCGGCATTGTATCCGCCATACTCAGCACCAAAGTCCATCAGTATTAATTCTCCGGCAAGGCATTCCTGGTTATTGTTCACATAGTGCAGGGTTCTGGCCCTGTCGCCGCTGGCTAAAATCGAACCATAGGCCGGGCCGGTTGACCGCTGCGATAAAAATGAATGATATATTTCTGCTTCAATTTCATACTCCATTATACCAGGCTTAATAAACTTCAGCAAACGTCTGAACGTAACATCAGTGATATCAATTGCCTTTTGTAATACCTCAATTTCAAGGGGCGTCTTAACGGCACGCAACTCTTTCATAATTTTTGCGCTGCGGCGGTACTGGTGCAGTGGGTAACGATGCTGTGTATCTTGTATATAGCGATAATCACGTACCTGCACCAGGTTTGCTTTGCGATCATTTTCGTTTGTATTGAGATAAATAGTATCCGCGAGATGAATCCATTGCTGCAACAACCCGTCTAATACATCCAGCCAAACCACTGTTGCCGCCCCGCTAATAGCTTTCGCTTCTGCCGCGCGGTGACGGCGGCCATCCCATTTTTCTTTTAATTCATTAGGTCTTACCAATACCAGTACTTCACGATATTTCTGATCAGGATTACCCGGAAATAATACCAGCATGCTGTCTTCCTGTTCAATACCAGTTAACCAATACAGATCAGAATTTTGTTTGAATTTGAGCAGGGCATCACCGTTAGAAGGCAACTCATCGTTGCTGTTAAAGATGGCGATGGCGTTCTTTTCCATTTTATCCGTAAAGCGTCTACGGTTCTGTATAAATATATCAGCATTTAAAGGCAGGTATTTCATGTAAGCTTATTTATTTTTTGAAGCGGCCATAAAATTATGGATTCAATTCCGATATGTATAATTTATGCGGCCACCCCTACTTTTATAATGAATTGTAATATAGTGCCTGATGTTGTCATTGTTTCATTATTAAACCCATACTCATGGATCTTTTATATTAAAATTTTTTACAATATTATATAGCAGACAAGAGGCCAGATTATTTCACCTGGCAAAATCGATAATTGAATATGAACGTTCTGAAACCGGCGTTCAGAGGAATTGCAAAAAATAGACAATGTCAAATATTTCGCATTTTTATTCGAAATATGATAATAAAATTGGGCTTCGAAGCCATATACAAGAACATATTCAACCAAAAGCCATATAGATTAGCATAAAAAAAGTCCCGCCGGATTGCAATAATTGCTGGTTATTTATATCTTTGGTTACTAACAAACGTTTGTAAAAAAATATGTCCGTTTTAACCGCCTTTCCCGCGTCGCCCATTGTTGGCTTTGGCTTTTCAGCAATTGATAATATCCGCTACCAGTTAACACCGGAAGAATTGATAGAAGACAGCATCTGTTCGGGTGAAGGCTTATTAAGCAGCAACGGTGCGTTGGTTATTAACACCGGCAAATTTACCGGCAGAAGTCCCAAAGACAAGTTCATAATAAAAGATGATGTCACTGCCTGCAATGTTTACTGGAATGAGTTTAATATTTCCCTGGATGAAAAATATTTTTATATCATTCGTAAAAAAATACAGCTTTATCTCGCTGCAAAAGAAGAACTATGGGTGCGCGATTGCTATGCCTGCGCCGATGACCATTACCGCATAAGCATCCGGGTTATGAATGAAAATCCGTCGATGAATCTTTTTGCATACAACATGTTTCTCCGGCCAACAGAAGAAGAACTGGAAAAATTTACCCCGGAATGGACCATTCTTTCTGCGCCAAATTTAAAACTGGATCCAGCCGAATGTGGCACGCGTCAATCTAACGCCGCAATTATTTCATTTAAACATAAAACAGTTTTGATTGCCGGTACAGGATATACCGGAGAAATGAAGAAAGGAATTTTCTCTGTATTGAATTATATTTTGCCACAAAATAAAAATGTATTGAGTATGCATTGTGCTGCAAATATGGACGCGGATGGTGATGCAGCACTTTTCTTTGGCCTGAGTGGCACCGGCAAAACTACATTGAGTGCAGATCCCAAACGTAAACTGATTGGAGATGATGAACACGGCTGGACTGCAGACGGTATTTTTAATATTGAAGGCGGCTGTTACGCAAAAACAATTAATTTAAGCGAGGAAAACGAGCCTGATATTTTTAATGCAATAAGGCCAGGTGCTTTGGTTGAAAACACGCCATTTTTTCCGGGCACCAACAGGATTGATTTTCACAGCAAGGCAATAACGGAAAACACACGTGCCTCCTACCCGCTTCACTTTATAGGTAACGCTGCTGAACCGTCTGTTGGCAATATTCCTTCCAACATTTTTTTTCTTACCTGTGATGCATATGGCGTTTTACCACCTATTTCAAAACTTACGCCGGCCCAGGCCATGTACCAGTTTATTTCTGGTTATACAGCTAAAATAGCGGGTACAGAAACCGGGATTACAGAACCCACCTCTACATTCAGTGCATGTTTTGGTGCACCGTTTCTACCGCTGCATCCCGGTAAATATGCTACGATGCTGGGAGAAAAAATCCGCCGGCATAAAGTAAATGTATGGATGATAAACACGGGTTGGAGTGGCGGCGCGTATGGAGCTGGTAGCCGCATAAAACTTTCCTGCACCAGGGCCATGATTACAGCAGTGCTGGAAAACAAACTGGATGATGTTGATTTCAAAGCGGATCCCATATTTGGGATGATGATGCCCGTTAGTTGTCCGGGTGTAGCTATTGATATTTTGGATCCACGCAATACCTGGGTGGATAAAGGGGCGTATGATGATGCTGCAAATAGTCTTGCCAAGCAATTCGTCCGCAATTTTGAAAAATATGCCGGCGCTGTTGAAGTGGAGATTCTTGCAGCAGCGCCTGTCATAAAATAATTGTCTTGCCCGAATAATAAAGATTTGCCTACGGCCTCAGCGATGGTCTTGCGTTTACTCCCTCACTTTTATTTGTGGGGGAGTTTTTTATGTAACCGTTTTCTATTGAAAAGCTGCCTGATGCCTGATATCTTTCATTCGAAACCCCGGATGGTGCCTGATGTTTCTATTCTAATTGTAGCATTTTGCAGAACTTGCCTGTCATTTTTTATACTCACGCCTCACGCCTCACGCCTCACGCCTCACGCCTCACG
>JBDUAY010000327.1:0-6775 GCA_040004415.1 Bacteroidota bacterium
TACCGTTACATCTTTTGCAGGCGCAATAAACCAGGTATGCCATTCTGTGGGTGCATTTAATAAAGAAAGATCAGCGCTGCTCCAGCTATCAAACAATTGCGTGGTTGAATAAGCAATACTGAAAATATGAACCGTATCGCCCATTTTATATTTGCCGCTGCCATAACCATTAACAACTTTAACGGTTGAGCTGTCTGCCGGAACAACCGGAGGGGTTGTGGTTGAATTATTTTTACTGCATCCCAAAAGCATGCAGTAAAAACAAAATGGTAATAGCCTTTTCATGGATGGTTGAGACAGGATTATCTGACCAGCGTTTAACGGCTACGCAAACATTTTTATTGCTTTTTTTATTCTTTCTATGGTTGCTTCTCTGCCAATCAGCGCGGCTATATCAAATACGGCCGGGCCAAATTTTCCCCCTACCAGCATAACGCGTAACGGCATCAAAACATCTCCTGGTTTGATCTGGTTGGCAGCAGCTATTTCTTTAAATTCCTTTTCCAGATCGGCTGCATCCCATTGTTGCATTAATTCAAACTGACGAATAGCTTCAGCAAAGAATAATTGTTTTTGTTCGTTCCATTTTGGTTTTACTGAATCAACATCATATTGTGCCGGCGCTGCAAACAAAAACGATGACTGCTGCGGGAAATCAGACAATACATGGCAACGATCTTTAACCAGCGTAATCACTTTTTCCAGGTAATGATCATCGTTTACTTCAATACCTTGCTGCTGCAGTAAACGTCTGACTTCAGATTTCAGGCTTCCAGCGTCCATTCTCTTTATCCATTCATGATTGTACCATTTGGCTTTTTCGTAATCAAACTTTGCTCCGCCTTTATGTACGCGATCCATTGAAAATTTTGTTACCAATTCTTCCAATGAAAATATTTCCTGTTCTGTTCCATCATTCCAACCTAGCATCGCCAGCAGATTTACAAATGCTTCTGGCAGAAAACCAAGTTCTTTAAAACCCTTTGTAAGTTCATTCGTTCTTGGATCGATCCAGTTCATAGCAAAAACCGGGAAGCCAAGCCGGTCACCGTCACGTTTGCTTAACTTACCATTTCCATCTGGTTTTAATATTAATGGAAGATGTGCCCATTGCGGCATCTTATCTAACCCAAATAAATATTTCCATAATAATATGTGCACCGGCGCACTTGGCAACCATTCTTCTCCCCTGAAAGCATGTGTTATTTTCATGAGAAAATCGTCTACCACAACGGCGAGGTGATAAGTAGGCATGCCATCCGCTTTCAGTAAAACTTTATCATCTGCCTGCGAAGAATTAAAAGTTACTTCACCACGAATCATATCGGTAAAAGTTATGTCTTCATTTGCCGGCATTTTAATTCTTATTACATGCGGTGTTTGTGCATGTAATAATTGTTCCACTTCGCCCGTCGCAAGTGTAAGCGAATTTTTCATTGCTGATCTTGTAATCAGACTATATTGAAAATTTGGAATGGCAATCCGTTTTGCTTCCAGCTCCTGTGCTGTGTCAAAAGCATAATAAGCATAACCATCCTTTATTAACTGGTCAGCATATTGTTTATAGCTTGATTTCCGTTCACTTTGGCGATAAGGCCCGTACGCTCCACCTTTAGCAGGACTTTCATCTGGCTCCAACCCGCACCACGCAAGGCAATCCATAATATATTTTTCAGCACCGGGCACAAAACGGCTTTGATCGGTATCTTCAATGCGCAGAATAAAATCGCCACCATAATGCCTGGCAAAAAGATAATTGTATAGAACTGTTCTAACGCCACCAAGATGCAGGCCTCCTGTTGGACTGGGTGCAAACCGTACCCTTATTTTTTTTGACATGACGGTAAAGGTAATTATTTGGAAGAATGATTTTTTTTAGAAATAATTAAATCTTGATCTGGGTTAATTGTAATAAGTGCAATACTTTGATAATCAGTATATAATGCTCATTTAAGTGACTTCACCCAGGACTAAAATTTGACAATGTGGAATATTTTTGTGTAAATATTTTTTCTTTCGTGCAGCAAATCATTTCTGGTATCTGTCACATTAAAAGGATATTAAAAAAGTTTTTTCACTATTGCCTTTTCCACTACATTCGTGCCTCGAAAACAATAAACCCTATCTGCATATATTATTACGGTTTAGGCCTAATGAAGATAACCAATACCAACTGCGAATGCATAATCCCGCCACCAGGCGGGATTATCTTTATCAAACTTGAAGGATTGTGAATGGGCGATAATGTAACAGCAAACCAGACTTTCGAATAATTATGCGCATTATAAATGCATTGAGTGACCAATACTAACAGCCAAACATGATAAAGCCCTTCATAATCGAAGGGCTTTATTTTTATAAAATCTTCCGCTGATTTAATTTCAACCCGGTTCAATTGGCATTACACCGCAAAACTTTCTCCACAAGCGCAACTACGGCTTGCATTGGGATTATTAAAAAAGAATCCTTTTCCATTTAATCCTTCAGAAAACTCCAGCGTGGTATTAACGAGGTATAGAAAACTTTTTAGATCAGTTACCACTTTTATTCCGTTGTCTTCAAATGTTTGGTCTGATGGTTTCGTGTGATTATCAAAATCCATTTTATAACTCAGGCCAGAACAACCACCTCCCACAACAGACACACGCAAAAAATAATCTTGGTCCGACATAGAGCCTTCCTTCATCAGACTGATCACTCTTTCTTTTGCTTTATCGCTTACGTAGATCATAATATAGACTTTTAGTATTCAGATTTAGTATAGAGACCCGCCAAGGCATTTATTGTATATAGTATTCAGTTTTTTATTTACCATTCCGAAGCCAGGGGCTGAATATTACATGCTCAGTATTTTCCGCGCCGTTGTTATTGCTTTACTGACTTCATCAATTACAAAATCAATTTCTTCTTCTGTTGTAAATCTTCCCAGGCTAAACCTAAGGGACGCACGTGCCAGATCATCCTGCAAGCCAAGTGCTTTCAACACATATGAAGGTTCCATGGATGCTGAAGTGCAGGCGCTTCCTGAACTGACAGCAACATTTTTATTCAGGCTTATCATCAACCCTTCACTTTCTGCAAATTTAAACGACAAGTTTGTTACATGTGGTAAACGATGTTCAATACTGCCATTTACCCTCACTTCTTCAAGCTGTAACAAGGCGTCTTCCAATTTGTTCCTTAATATACATAACCGCGTTTCACCTGTGTTCATTTCATCCAGGCATAATTCTGCTGCTTTTCCAAAGCCAGCAATGCCGGGCACATTCAACGTTCCGCTGCGCATACCTTTTTCATGGCCACCGCCATCCATTTGAGCGGTTAATTTTACACGTGGATTTTTTCTGCGAACATATAAGGCGCCAACACCTTTGGGCCCATACATTTTATGCGCAGAAAAAGCCATTAAATCAATACCATCCTTGTTTACATCTACCGCAATTTTACCGATAGCCTGTGTTGCATCACTAAAAAATAGTACGCCATGCTTCCTGGCTATAGCACTTATTTGTTGCATCGGCTGAATGACACCTGTTTCATTGTTGGCATACATCACGGCAAGTAAAACAGTAGCCGGTTTAATAGCAGCTTCCAGCCCTTGCAGATCGATAAGGCCATCTGTATTTACATCCAGGTAAGTTACGTCAGCACCTTCTTTTTCCAGGTGTTTGCAAGTGTCAAGAACGGCTTTGTGTTCGGTAGCCACGGCGATAATATGATTTCCCTTGCCTTTATACATATCAAACACTCCTTTAACAGCAAGATTATCAGCTTCTGTTGCGCCACTGGTAAAAATAATTTCTTTTGTTTCTGCGCCAACCAGCCTGGCAATTTGCCCGCGGGCAAATTCAACCGCTTCTTCTGCCTGCCATCCAAAAGAATGACTGCGGCTGGCGGCATTGCCAAAATACCGTGTAAAGTAAGGCAACATGGCTTCAACTACCCGCGGATCGCAGGCAGTAGTGGCATTATTGTCTAAATAAACCGGTAAATTCAGCATAGAAAACCTTTCCATTATAAACACAAATTTACCTCAATTGGTTCTATTTTTTAGCTTCTGTCAACCAGCGCCGTAAGCAAAAGAATGAATTTAACTAAATTGGGTTGAATTTAAATTGACGGGCCATTTTGAAACAGCGATTTTCCTAAAAAAGTAAACCAGTTCTGCATCAGCAGCATCCAACTATGAATAAAATAGAGCATATTGGCATCGCCGTGAAAGACCTTTCTGTATCAATTCCATTATTTGAGAAATTGCTTAACAGCCTTTGTTATAAAACAGAGATGGTAGAAAGTGAAAACGTAAAGACCGCTTTTTTTAGAACAGGAGATTCAAAAATTGAATTGTTGGAAAGCACAACAGCAGAAGGCATTATTTCAAACTACATCAGTAAAAAAGGTGAAGGGGTTCACCATATTGCTTTTGCGGTAACAGATATTTATGAAGAAATGAAACGATTAAAAGACGAAGGATTTATTTTATTGAATGAAGAACCCAAACAGGGTGCGGATAATAAGCTGGTTTGTTTTCTGCATCCAAAAAGCGCGAATGGGGTGTTGGTGGAGCTTTGTATGGAAAGGGGATGAATTATTTTAAATTTATGCTGAGCAACCTGCGCACTAAATTCAAAATATATAATTTAAAATAAACTTACGCTTCTTTCTCAATCAACCCCAGCTTTTCAACTGCAATTTGCGCGGCAATCTGGCTGGCATCTTTCTTATTATAGGCACGTCCTTCTGCCAGCAGTGTTCCGTCAACTACTGCGCCAATAGTAAAGAGCCGGCGGCCGCCTTCCACGCGTTCATCCATCGTCTCAAATTCAAGATTTTTACCGTTTTTATTGGCCCAGCCGTATAATTTATTTTTATGGTTGATTTCCAGGTTTTCTAAATCTTCCATAAATAAGTGCGGAAGAATAATGCGTTCCATTACCCAGAGCTTGGTTTTATTAAAACCTTTATCAAGGTAAACGGCACCCACCACGGCTTCCAGCGTATTGCCGAAAATCTGGCTGATGCGCAGTGAGTTATCGAACTTGTTGAAATTGGTTATTTTTTTCAACCCCATTTTTAATGCAATCTCATTGAGCGTAGTTCGGTTAACCATCTTACTGCGCATTTCCGTAAGAAAGCCTTCTTCTTTGTAAGGGTATTTTTTAAAAAGAAAATCAGCTACAATACTGCTAAGTATGGCATCGCCCAGGTATTCCAGGCGCTCATTGTTTTCATCCGCCATTTCTTTTACCGAACGGTGGGTAAGCGCGGCTTTGTACAATGGCGTATTACCTGGGGTAAAACCAAGTACATTGCGCAACTGCTTTTTGAAAGAAGGCGCCTTTTCGTTGCTGGAAATAAATCTGTCTAAAAATGCCACAAGCCGCAAGCTACATTATTTAATAAGATAAAGAAGAGGCAATGGTATTAAAACAGCTGCCCGTTACGCCAACTAAAACGACGTAATAAATTTACTGAGATTTTGGGGTTTACTTGTATTTCTTAACAATAACTGCGGCATTGTGCCCGCCGAAACCAAAAGTATTGCTTAATGCGGCCCGCACGATTCGCTTTTGGGGTTTGTTAAAGGTGAAATTAAGCCTTGGATCCAATGCAGGATCATCTGTAAAATGGTTGATGGTAGGAGGAACAATATCGTGCATGGTCGCTTTTATGCACGCAATTGCTTCAATTACGCCTGCAGCACCCAGGCAATGGCCGGTCATAGATTTGGTAGCACTGATATTAAGTTTATATGCGTGTTCGCCAAAAACATGGGTGATTGCTTTCAGTTCAGCACCATCGCCCAGTGGCGTAGAAGTGCCGTGGGTATTAATATAGTCGATGTCTTCCGGCTGCATTTCTGCATCTGCCAGTGCGGCCAGCATTACATTTTTTGCACCGAGCCCGTCTGGATGCGGGGCGGTAATATGATGGGCATCGGCAGTAGCACCACCGCCGGCAATTTCGCAATAAATTTTGGCGCCTCTTTTTAATGCGCTGTCGAGCGTTTCCAATACCAAAATGCCTCCAGCTTCACCCATTACAAAACCATCCCTGTCTTTATCGTACGGGCGACTAGCGGTTTTAGGATCATCATTTCGTTCACTCATGGCCTTCATGGCATTAAAACCACCAACGCCAGCTTCAATAATTACCGCTTCGCTGCCACCAGATAAAATAATATCGGCTTTACCCAGACGCAGCAGATTAAAAGCTTCAATAATAGCATTGGTACTGGTTGCACAGGCGCTTACAACAGCAAAATTTGGTCCACGGAGATTATGCCGCATAGAAATCTGGCCGGAGGCAATATCCAGTATCATTTTTGGTATGAAGTAGGGATTGAAACGGGGAGTTCCATCACCGCGGGCAAACTCTGCCACTTCCGTTTGGAATGTTATGATGCCGCCGATGCCACTTCCAAAAACAACACCTACCCTGTCTGGATTGATATTTTCTTTGTTTAATCCGGCATCTTTCATTGCTTCATCGCTGGCCACTAGTGCAAACTGTGTAAACCGGTCAATTTTGCGTGCTTCTTTCCGGTCCATGTACTGAACAGGATCGAAATTTTTTACTTCGCAGGCAAAACGTGTTTTAAATTTTGAGGCGTCAAAAAGCGTAATAAAATCTGCACCGGACACACCATTGAGCAGCCCATTCCAGTAATCTTCTGTATTATTTCCCAGAGGTGTAACGGCACCGATGCCGGTTACCACTACTCGTTTTAACTCCATATGACTTTGCGGGATTAATTAAGTGATAAATCCGCCTT
>JBDUAY010000034.1:0-22607 GCA_040004415.1 Bacteroidota bacterium
CTGAAAGCTGGTTGCGATGAACTTTCCCTGCCGGTAATTTGCTTGGGAAGCGTGCTGCCATCCGTGGCAACCATCCATATTTGGTTCACATATTTGTATTCCCATTTAGCATCATCAGGCTCGATGGCTGTAACGGTGAAAGCTGCTTTGCTGCCATCGTTGCTGAGCGTTATACCTCCAATGGATTTTATCTTCAGCATATCGGTTACTTTAACCGGTTCTTTTCCAGTTTGGGCGACTGCATAGATCGAAATAAAAAAAAGAAAAAAAGCGGTTATCGGTTTTTGCATACAAAAAATTTGGATCCTGAATGTACGAATTGATCATCGTTTTCAGTATTGGTAACGGGTTACAGGTTGGTTACTTAAGACGGTGCTGGCGGAATCGCTGGAAAGAAAGAAAAAAAAGAACAAAAACTATTGTGTACAGGATAGTGAAGAATATCGACTGCAGCATCCGATAAAATTAAATGGGGGTTAATAAAACAAGGAAATAACAGTTTTCGTGTTAAAAACCATTAAAATACTATTTCAAAGTTTATAATTAATGCTGAACTTTGTACATTGTAACACTAATGCCTACTTGAAATGAGCGAAACAATAACTCCATCCCTTCCGACCCTTACCGCCAAAGATTTTGCTACTGACCAGGAAGTACGCTGGTGCCCCGGTTGCGGCGATTATTCCATTTTAGCACAGGTACAAAAAGTAATGCCGGGTATCGGCGTTCCCAAGGAAAACATTGTCATTGTATCCGGAATCGGATGCAGCAGCCGTTTTCCTTATTACATGAATACCTATGGCATGCATTCGATCCATGGTCGCGCCACGGCAATTGCCAGCGGATTAAAAGCTGCCCGTCCGGAACTTAGTGTATGGATTGTAACCGGGGATGGCGACAGCCTGAGCATTGGTGGCAACCACACCATTCATTTACTCCGCAGAAATTTTGACGTAAATATATTATTGTTCAATAACCAGATTTACGGTTTAACCAAAGGCCAGTATTCGCCTACATCAGAGGAAAAAAAGATTACCAAATCCACACCATTTGGAAGTATTGATCATCCGTTTAATCCGCTGGCACTTGCGATGGGCGCTGATGCTACTTTTATAGCCAGGAGCATGGATCGCGATCCTAAACATTTGCAGGAAGCATTAACGCGCAGTCACAAACACAAGGGAGCATCGTTTCTTGAAATATATCAGAACTGCAATATTTTTAATGATGGCGCTTTTGAAGTTTTCACAGAGAAGTCATCCAAACCAGAAGAAACATTATTTGTTGAGCAGGGTAAGCCATTTATTTTTGGCGCACAAAAAAATAAAGGTGTTAAGCTGGAAGGCTTTCGCCCGGTAGTGGTTGATCTGAATAATGGCGCCAGTGCGGATGATTTATGGGTGCACGATGAAAAGGATTTTTTTAAGGCGCAAATGCTGGTGCGGATGTTTGATCATCCGCAACTGGAAGGCCATTTACCAAGACCTTTTGGGGTGTTTTATGAAAGCGACCGGCCTTGTTACGAAGATGTAATGGCCATGCAGATTGAAGAAGTGCAAGCTACCAGGGGCAAGGGTAATTTAGATAAGCTTTTAAGAGGAAATGAAACCTGGACAATCGTATAAATAGTATAGTTGTAATCAATATAGATTTAACGCGCAAGCTTTCCATTTTTGGGAAGCTTTTTTTAAACACTAAACCATCCAATATGGCCTGGTAAGTGCTTATAAGTTGTCAAAAGAGATTTCATGGATTCATTATCATGCGAAAAGACAGGTAACAATCATTTTTACCGCGACCGGTAATGTTCTGTAATACCCCAGCGCCTTTATGCCGCGGCTTTAACGCATTTCGCCTATTGGTTTTAGCCCAAAAATTTGCTTTGGCTAAAGCCGGAGATCCCAGATTATCAATAATTCCCGGCCTGATGCACGGGATTACTTAAGGGCTGCCATCTACGGTATACTTTTATAGACAAGTTTAACTGATTCCATAAAAAATCTTAGCCCTGCATCTCAATGTATTGTTTTTAGATAGCTTCCGGGATGCGCGACAGTTTTTGTGTGGGTATTGATTTTGATGTGCAAAACGGTCTTTTACTAATCTGTATGGCTATAAAAAAAGTGCCGGCGATAGAAATCGCCGGCCTGTGCTTACCTCTGAAACCACAAAAAGAAAACACTCATGTTGAGTTACAACAAATATTTTTTTCATGTACCTGTGCTAATGATTGATTACTACGAAACGTAGTTTGCAAACGGTTTAGCGGGTCAATGTGAGGGGTAGATAACTGGTTTTGGCGGGGATATTGAAGACTATATACGTTGCAGCAATGAAAACGGCTGATAATAAATACAAAAAATAATAGAATTGGAGGAAATTGGGTGTTAACGTTCTGCGATGGAGATTGGATGATAGTTGGTGTGGGGGATCTGGATTATCAGGCTGGCCTGACAACTTACATTTTGTTATTCTCTACGTAAGCGGGCTTAAAAGTAAAGACTGTTAACGTAATAAACAATATTTTTTAGCTTTTTTTATAAAATAAACTTTTGAAATCAATTATACCCTTGCTGGTAATGGGTTTGCTGCTTGTTGGCTAAATCAAAAGCTTTTTCCTTTTTAGAATTGTACCACCATTCAGGGAAACTCTTTTTCATCAGCGTATCAATATGCCGCATACCGAACAGATTCCATGCACCCTGCAATTTACCGGTCACTGAGCTTTGTAAAGCGCGTAAACTCATGGCAAAACCACTGTCTAAATATTCCATGTGGTGCCAGTACCCTGCAGGCATAAAAAGAGTATCCCCATGCTCAAGTATAACTTCATAGCCCTGGGCTTGTTCCACCGCCGGAAACTGGTGAGTATCCAATTGACTTTTTTGCGGATCCGCATAATTAGCAAAATTGGCGAAGCTCATTACTTCAAATGGCTTGCGGTATAATTTATATTGCTCTTCATGGGGAAATAACAAGACTCTTTTTCTACCAACAAACTGTGTATGCATAATATGAGAAAGATCAATATCAAAATGCATATGGGTAATAGAGCCTGCACCGCCTGTAAATAACATCGGAAAACGTTTTACGTAGCCTTTCATCAAATTATCCGGCCAGGTAAAATCTGACACCAGTTGCGGCGCATGTTGAAAAATATTAAAAAGAAAAATACGCAAGCCAACAGGGCCCTGCTTAACCATGTCGAGATACTCGCCAAACTTCATATAATCATCTGCCTTGTTAACGGTGGTATAGCCATCGCTCTTAACGTTGTTGTATACACCCACCTCTGTATTGCCCACTACGGTTTTAAAATAATCCCAGTTCCACTTTTTATACGCGGGCCATTGTTTGGCAAGAGAAGTTATCACAACCGGCTTCATCTCATTATAATATTGCTCTCTGAACACGGCTGGATCAATGTTCTCTACTTTATCAACTGGTTTCAAATACATGGCCTGGAATTTATAACAAAATTAATTGGAAAAATAGTTAACAGAAAGTTGAAAATAATTTTTTTTCACTTTAGGGGGAATGTTCTGAAACTTGCTGCCACCGCTGATTTGCCGATATATTTTCCCAATCTATACCAGTATTTTTTTCATCCATCTGTTTTATTTTCATTCAATATGAACCAACTGCTTTTTTATTATTAATTTTCACCCATGTTGTTACATGTTCATCCGGAAGATCCGCAACCAAGAAATTTAAGAACGATTACCAACTGCTTGCTTAACGGCGGCATCATTATTTATCCTACAGACACTATCTATGGGCTCGGTTGTGACATTTTCCAGCACAAAGCCATCGAAAGAATCTGCCGTATTAAAAATATTGATCCGCAAAAAGCACAACTTTCTTTTGTGTGCCACGACTTAAGTGATCTCAGTAAATACACGAAAAGTATTTCAACGCCTTTGTACCGGATGCTTAAAAATTATCTGCCCGGCCCATATACCTTTATATTACCTGCGAGTAAAGAAGTTCCCAGGATTCTTAAAAGCAAAAAAGATACCATTGGCTTGCGGATACCAGATAACAAGATTACCAACGCACTGATAAAAGAATTGGGACATCCTGTCTTAAGTACATCTTTGCCGGGCCAGCTGGTAGAAGATTATACTGATCCGGAAATCATTTATGAGAATTTCAAAAACCTGGTAGACATAGTAGTTGATGGAGGAACAGGTGGAATGATACCCTCAACTATTGTAGATTGCACTATGGAACCGCCAACACTTACCAGGCAGGGCCTTGGGCGGTGGGAAGAATCAGACTAAATCATTATAAAAAAACCATGCAGAACGAATACAGTAAATTTTTTAAAGACACGCTTGTACTGGAAACAACAAGGGTAGAATTGCGTTTAATGCAAATGATTGATATAGAAGCGTTGTTCGGCATTGCGGCCCCGCCTGAGATTTGGAAATATTTTACCAAAGAACTCAACAACAGAGATGAATTGCAGCAATGGATGGAAGTAGCCCTGCAGGAACGGACGGAAGGAAAAAGGATGCCTTTCGTGATAATTGATAAGGACACCCATAAAATTTGCGGTTGTACCAGCTTAGGAAATATTTCCTTTTATGATAAAAGAATAGAAATTGGATGGACATGGCTCGGCACTGCTACTATGGGCACTGGCATTAACCACCATGCAAAATTTGTGTTGTTGAGCTACGCTTTTGATGCATTGCGCTTTGAACGGGTAGAAATAAAAACCGATAACCTGAATGAGCGTGCAAAAAGGGCGCTGGTACATATCGGCGCTGCCGAGGAAGGTGTTTTACGCAGTCATATGCTGATGCCGCATGGCAGGCGGCGCGACAGTGTCTATTACAGCATATTAAAAGGCGAATGGGAAACGGTGAAGATGCTATACTTTGCGACGATTGGATAATGAGTATGCAGTGAAATATAGCCTGTTTAGGCGGACTGTCATTTTTGGGATATTATTTAGATCAACCTTGTTCAGGCCGGCTCATCCTGCCTGGCGATCTTGAATAAAACGTTATACACGTTAATAATATACTGAAAAAGACGGGCCGCCCATAAAATCTTCCAGATTGAAAAAATCCGAAAAGGGAGACCCGCCTTCTAAATTTATGGTCGTTCATATTATCAATCACTCTCCATCCATCGTTTCTTTTTTCTTGCCCCAAATTTTATGTTTCGCTCCATCCATCTTTACAATCTTGGGCGTGAATTTTCCTACTACATCTACCAAAGCTTTTTGGGACTGCATTACTTCATAAATGTCTTTATAAGCAAAAGGTGATTCATCTAATCCGCCACCCAATAATTTGATACCGAACTTTTTCAACTCGTCTTTAAATTGTTTATCCGTAACAGATGCAATGGCGCGTGTACGGCTCATCTTTCTTCCCGCGCCATGAGAGGCAGAATTAATGGAAGCCATTTCACCTTTTCCTTTTACAATAAAACCATCGGCGGTCATAGAGCCCGGAATAATACCCAGTACGTCTTTACCGGCGGGTGTTGCGCCTTTACGGTGAACAATTACATCACGTCCTTGCCATTTTTCTTTCCACGCAAAGTTGTGGTGGTTCTCTACCATTTTTACTGGCTCACGGCCCAGTTGCTTTGCAATTTTTGAATGAATGATATGGTGACATGCAGATGCATAATCGCCGGCCAGGTTCATCGCTATCCAATATTCCATTCCTGCTTCTTCATCCAGCGTCAGCCACGCCAGGTTTTTTGCTTCCTGCGGCAAACGGCGCTTATCAATGGCAATTTTTGTATAATAATTGGCAACGTTGGCACCCAATGCTCTTGAACCGGAATGCGATAATAATCCAACATAAATCCCTGCTTCAATACCCAGCACCGGATCGTTCTCTGCAATTTCTACAACGCCAAATTCCACAAAGTGATTACCAGAACCCGAAGAACCCAATTGTTGCCGGGCACGGTTGCGAAGATTTTTTAGCAAAGGCGTTTGCGAAAAGGCTTCGCTGTCCATTACTTCATGGTCAGATGGTTGATCAAATTGTTTACCGCTGCCAAACAGGGTGGCTTCGTTTATTTCCCGTGCAAAAAAAGCTTCTTTATCAACCAGGTCTTTCGGGTTGATATCGAATATGCTCAGGCACATGCGACAGCCAATGTCTACGCCCACACCATACGGTATCACCGCGTTTTCTGCAGCCAGCACGCCACCTATCGGCAATCCATAACCGCTGTGTGCATCCGGCATCAGGGCACCTGCTACGCTGATAGGTAATTTAGCTGCCTGGTCCATTTGCAGAATAGCGCCTTCTTCAATTTGTTCCTGTCCGAATACATTGAATCGAATACCGTTTTCATTCAGCGCTATTTCTATATTTTCCGTTTCTTCTTTTACAATTAGTTGCTGCGCTATTACACCCAATACTGCATCATTTTTATATTCTACCGGTGCGGTGAGTATGTTTTTTAAAATTTCCATCGCGTCCTCCTTGCTGTGATATTTGTAATTCTTTTCCATAATACGCATCGCAATGCTTACTACCGGTCCTTCCGGAAAGCCAATTGCCCTTAATTCTTTTCCTGATATTTTTAATTTACTCATTTTGTTTTTTTTGGTGCCGGCATTTGTTTTTCATTGCGGCATTCTTGCGTCGCACACTTATGCTGGAATAGCAATAAGCTGCTTCAGCATCAAATTTAATCTCCATGTTTTATTACAATGTTATTCATAATACACCTCCCTCATTTTTATTAATAGTTTATCAATCTTTTTTATGTCTGGTTCGTCTGGTAAATTTGAATGCTGATATAAAAAGGTTAGTCCGTCTTTCATCGCTTCGGCTTTTTCAACCAAGTCAATATACTCAAACGTTCCTTCTTTAATTGACAGTAGAAAAGCCCTGTCGTTTCTCAGCACATTTATTTTTCCATCTGTTGCGATTTCTTTTGCCATCAGCAAGAGCCTGAAAACATGCATCATATTTTTTGAGTCATATTTTTTTCCATGAGACATGGTTGTTTTAAACCTGTCTTCATTTCGTTTGGCTACCCAATCCCAGTATTCGTTGTAGCGCTTGCAATAAACCGAATAGCCATCTTTATTGAAATACAACATACCCACCGGAACTTCTCCTTTTGGGATACTGCTCAGGCAAACGTCATTGGCAGCTTCTTTTCTTATTACACCAGCATACTGCAAGCTTGTTGAGTGAAACAGGTTGTAGCAGTCGCGTAAATGTGTTATGGCTGAAAGACCCAGTCTTTCCTGTTCAAATCCATTTTCCTGCATGAATTTATTTAATGGAACAGCCTCCCTACCCACATAAACAAAGGAAAAATCTACCACTGATTTTCTTTCTTCTTCAACCGGGCTTATAATTTTCTTCTCCAGTCCGTATGCTTTCTTTATTTGCGTGAAAGCATAGTTGGCAAAAGTTTTTTCACACAGTTTTGAAAGAAAGAGTTCTGCACTAATCTTTTCCATGAGCGGATGTTTATACAAGACGCAGCTTTCTCTTACGCTTAACAATTCCATGATGTTGGGATTGTTCTTTGCGAGCAACTCCATAAAACGTTTCAATTCATAATAAACAATGTCATTGCTTTCATTCGAAACTTGTGCTGTATATTCCAGCGAATAAAAGATCTCTTTGGGCAAAACAAATACACCCCTGATATCCGTATCAGATTTTGCTGTGTCCAGTCCATAGGCTTTGCTTCCCGTCACTACTTCAAAAATGAGCCAGCCATTGTTTTTAACTTGTTCTATTGTCAGCATTTTCATTTACTTTTTTCAGAAAGAATTCATTCAATAAAGAGTAGTGCGGGCTGCTTACTCCCAGGTTTTCTTTTGACGTTTCTATCAAAATCCATAATTTTTCTATCCAGTCATTCATTTGTTCGTTTTTAGTATGCAGGTATTTTTCGCCGACACCGGCTTTTAGTTTTATCAGCTCACGCAATTTTCCCCTGCTTTCTTCATCTATCAGCGTCATTAATCCTTCTATATCCATTGGCAAAACTGACTTTTTCTTTATTATCCAGTTACAGGAGAGCAACGATCTTACCAGGTAAAACCAACTTTTTAGTTTATACTCGTTTACGTTTTTGATATCTGCCCAAAACTTGCCTGCCAAAGAATAATGATGATAGAATACAGCCGTTGGCGAATAATAATTTTCTATAAGGGTTTTAAATTCGTTTTTAAATCCGGCTTTCGCAAAATATTCAAGAGGCGACACAAACCGTTCTATTAACGGCGCATTAGATTTCTTGAGCAGCGACAAACATTTTCTAAGATCCCAGCCCGTTATATCCAGGTCTCCATCCATAATTTCTATGGTATCTTTTCGCTGGCTTAACGACAGGTACCAATCCCTTTCATGCATGTATACAAACCGAATATCATAATCACTATCAGGCGATGGGAAACCCCATGCTCTGCTGCCTGTTTCACAAGCATACAATATTTTGATATTTTTCTTTTGTTCTATGCTGGTTAATATGGCTTTTATGTTTTCCATAATTCAAATTTCAAGCTTAATTTAATCTACTGCTCCCAATTGTAATGATATAAAATAATCAGGGTAACAATTCAATAAGCGTACAAACTGCTCTGCCACTGAGCTACCGATCCATTTTCCCTTTTTAATTGGACAGGACGGGACTCGAACCCCGTGCCGGTATTACCGGTAGCCCAAGCTTAACAGGCTGGCGCATTACCACTCTGTCAACTCTCCGTGTTTAATCCATGGTGTGCGTGATAAGATTATTCACCTCATTTTCATTTTATTTTTGTGTTCATGAATTCCGCTGCGCTCCATTTCGAACTTATTCTGCCTTAAGGCAACGGTTTTACAGACCGCCACGACTCACCGTCTTCGTCGCACGCACATTTGCGGATGAAGAAAGATTCGAACTTTCAACCATTGGCTTAACAAGCCAGTGCTCTGCCGTTGAGCTATTCATCCATTGTTGGCCCGGTGAGATTCGAACTCACAACCCCCGCATTAAAAGTGCGGTGCATCTGACCATTGAGCTACGAACCAATTTGTGATGAATGAAGGAGTCGAACTTTCAACCGCTACGGTATCAGCGTAGTGCTCTGCCAATTGAGCTAATCCATCAAAGTGTTGCGGCTATAAGATTCGAACTTATTTCTTCCGGCTTATGAGACCGGCGTGTTACCATTACACCAAACCACAATTTGTCTAGACCGGGATGTACGAGATTTTAGGGATGTATTGGATATGATCGCTTCTCAACAATCACTGTAACCCTGCCAATCCTGGTTCAGACACCCGTGCGACTTTCAGATTTGAACTGAAAACAACCATCTTATGTTTACCTCTCAGACAGACAGGAAGATGGATATGTTGCCATTACACTAAGCCGCATTTAGTCTGAACCGGGATGTATGAGATTTTTGAGATGTATTGGAAATGACCGCTTCTCATCGATCACAGTAATCCTATAAATCCCCGTTCAGACAAATATTCAATGACTGAAAATCACGTGTCCTTTCCAGTTAGACGAACAGATCGTTTGTTTTACATATCAATATTTCAAAATTTAAACTCCCATTAATCCGATAAATCCCAGTTCAGACAATTTGGAAAAGCATTCCCGCTGCATCCCGCGGGGAATGCTTGTTTCCCTCCTTTCTGCAACTAATATTTTTGATGCCTGAAAATTTATTCTTCTTTTTTTGCTGCTTTAATGATCAATTCAATAACAAACCGGACCATAAAAACCATTACTATAAATTTCATCACATATGTTTTACCAGATGAATAAATCAGGCTTCTTTCTTCATCTGCTGTTGTTGCATAAAAAAACCCGGTCGTTTATGCGACCGGGTTTTTTTATGTTCAGGTAATAAAATACCTATTCATGAACATACCGTGGTCGTATATTTCTACTATCATTCTCATTACCTGCCGGCATAACACTTCTCCCCGGTTGCGCATGCCAATAGCATGGAGATAATAATAGCTGATCATTTCTCAGTGAAGTTGTAAATCGTTTATATTGTTGCTGTTTTTGCATGTATACTTTTTGTTTATAATAATGTTTCGTTCGTTTTAATGTATGCACGTCACAATCTTTTCAGGAATTTATATTCCCCTTTTAGGATGATCTTTTTTCTTCCCTTGAGGGATGGGGTGCGCATAAAAAAACCCCGCAATCTCTTGCGGGGCCAGTGTTGTATCGAATCAGTTTAAAACTATTCCTTATTACAAAACGCCCCGCAACTGGTATAGTCCCCTTTTGGACTAAACCTATTTGCTATCTCAATATGTAATTGTGTGCGTAGCATTTTGTTTAATTTTTTTTGCATTGCAAAGATGCAATTATTTTTTTGATGATACCAAATGTTTTTAAAGAAATTTTAAAAATAATTATAAAGAATCTTCAGGTGGGGGGTTGACGTGGTATTTTTTCGATAAGATAGCGCCAGTACCTTTTGGGCATGTGCTGTATATGCAACTTCATGTTTTTACGTGCAGCAATATTTACACTGCTAAAATATTGCTGCCACAATTGCTGATACAATTCTTCATTTTCATCATGAATAGTTGCAAGTTGTATTTTGTCATTTTTATCAACATCAAAAATTAGTTGAACTTCCGATACGTTTTTAAGATCATAGTACAGGCCATACTTGCGTGCAGCATCATAAATAAGCCAGCGTTGATCTGCATACCTGTCTGTAAAATGTTTGCTGATCAGCGGCAACACATTATAATCAGGCTGAATAATTGAATAATATAAACCGTCCTTAGTAAGTTGAAATCGTACGAACGCTTCCATCCGGTGTTTTTCACGATCCACTTTTCGGCTTGTTTGATGAACCATCAGCACCACGGCATTACTATAATTATTTTCGACAGGGAGTTGAGATGCAAGAATATACTGTATGTAGCCCAATAAGTGATTTTCAATGGCGGGCAATTCTGATAAATACGTTTTGTAAAACCTGTCAAGTGCAACCGGCGTTAATTTTTCTTTTATTTTATTATATACCCTTACCGCTTTTGCTTTTTCTGTTTGAACAATATGCGTTGCACCAAACAAAGAATAATTTGCTTCATCATTCCTGTAAATTTTCACCTCTGGCATTTTGTATTCATACACTTCAAAAATTGCTGTGAGCAGCCCCTCAAAGCTGCCATCATATACCATCGTATCCATCAAAATAATTTTAGTTGTTCAGAGAAATTGGGTTTGTACTTACTTTCGCTTTCTGCTAAAATAAATTGACGGATTTGATGTGATTGCCAATCTTTTCGTTCAAATTCTTTATCAGCAGTGATAAAATATTTAGCGCGGTTAACGGCGATACCGATTTTTCTCAGGTGGTCCCAATTTAACCTGTTGAATTTTCTGGCATGATAAATTTTATGTGCAGATTGGATGCCAATGCCCGGTACGCGTATTAGCAAATTGAAATCTGCCTTATTAATATCCAATGGAAACAAATGAAGGTTGTGCAGTGCCCAGTTAAGTTTTGGATCAACCTGCATATCAAGTAATGGATCATTGGGTGTTACAATTTCTTCTACTTTAAAATTGTAAAAACGCATTAACCAATCAGCCTGGTACAAACGGTTTTCGCGAATCATGGGAACAGGTGTTCCTATAGCAGGTAACCTGTTGTCATTGCTAACGGGTACATATCCGGAATAGTAAACACGTTTCAGGTTCATCTTTTTATAAAAGCTATCTGCCATCCCCAAAATCTGCAAATCTGATTCGGGCGTAGCACCAATTACCATTTGCGTACTTTGCCCGGCAGGTGCAAACAAGGGAGTTTTCTTCAGTGATTTTTTTTCATCCCGATTGTGAATAATTGCATTTTTTAAATATAGCATGGGTTTGATCATGTCTTCCCGTTTCTTATCTGGCGCCAGTAATGCCAGGCCTTCTTTTGTTGGCATTTCTACATTAATGCTTAGCCGATCTGCATATAAACCCGCCTGCTGCAGCAAATCATCACTTGCACCGGGAATTGTTTTTAAATGGATATAGCCATTAAACCTATGATCAGTCCGTAATTTCTTTGCTATCAGCACCAACCGCTCCATAGTATAATCTGCATTTGAGAAAATGCCGGAGCTTAAAAACAAGCCTTCAATATAATTGCGGCGGTAAAAATTGATTGTAAGATCAACTACTTCCTGAACCGTAAATGCAGCACGTTTTACATCGTTGCTTTTTCTGCTTACGCAATAAGCGCAATCATAAATGCAATGATTGGTCAGTAATATTTTTAGAAGTGAAACGCAACGGCCATCTTCTGTATACGCATGACAAATACCCATACCTGTTGTGCCTACACCTTTATTTTCATTTTTACGATTACTTCCACTGCTGGCGCAGCTGACATCGTATTTGGCCGCATCAGCCAGGATAGAGAGTTTTTCCAGAACGCGCTCATTCATAGACTACAATATTTAGCACAAAATACTAAAAATTATAGTAGTTGGGTTGCTTTAAAAAGAATAAAAAATTGTTTAAGCATTTATTCCTTTTAAAGCTTTTCTATTAAGCGGACAATATAATTATTGACATTTACACAAACAATTTTTCAGCAACAGCTACGGATTCAGGCTTTCCTACATCCGCAAATTTATCTCCTGTATGGTCATACCCAAGTATTAAATTATCTTTTGCCAGGGAAAGATATGTTTCTACAATTGAAAATTTTCCGCGTTGCGGGATAAGAGAAAATATTTTGGGTTCAAATACTACCACGCAGCTGTAGGCCCTTTCAACAAATTTACTTTTTGAGATAGAAATTATTTCTTCTGCTGTTTTTTTATTTCGCCAGCCACACAAGCGATCATATTCATCAAATAAAAAATAACGGGAGGTTTTGCGGTTGGTAACGCCAAAAGAAATAAGTGGTTTATAATCTTTGTGATAGTCTATTAATCGTTTTAAATTTAAATCTGTAAGTATATCTGCATTAATAGTTACAAATGACTCATCCCCTTCTAATAAATGTCTTGCTTTTAATAATCCACCACCTGTTTCAAGTACTTCATTGATTTCATCGCTGATTAAAATGGTGCTTCCCCAACCATCGTTTTGCTTTACTGCAGCTATAATCTGCTCTGCAAAATGATGTACGTTTACAACTACTTCAGTAATGCCATACTTCTGAAAGTATTCAATATTTCTTTGTAATAAACTCTTTCCGTTTACCAGTGCCAATGCTTTGGGATGGCTGTCTGTCCAGGGTTTGAAGCGTGTACCAAGTCCGGCTGCGAAAATCATACCTTTCATAGAACGCAGGTTTTTATTTTTGTCATGACCAATGATGTTTGTATAAATCAAATAAATGGAACGCCGGCTACCAGGACAATCAGCACTGCATCAGTTGATCCAATTCTTTTCGTCCTGTATGCGGTGATGCAAATCTATTTTTACGTGAAATTTATTTTTTAAATGCCTTGCCAGCGCGTCTGCAGCATAAACACTTCTGTGCTGTCCGCCAGTGCAACCGAAACTAATTAGTAAATGACTAAAGCCACGTTTGATATAGTCTGCCACTGAAATATCCACAATATCAAATACACTGTTAAGATAATCGGGCATTTTGGTGCGTTGTTCCAGGAAATCTTTTACTGGTTTATCGCGACCGGTTAATTTTTTATATTCTTCAAAACGGCCGGGATTAAGAATGCCGCGGCAATCAAACACAAAGCCGCCGCCATTTTCCGTTTCATCCGTTGGGATGCCCTTTCGGTAAGAGAAACTATTTATTTCAACCAGCAACGGCGTATCAGCAGTGGCACGTAATGGCTCAAATCTTGCCACCACCTCGTCGCTTACACAAAAGCGCAAACATTTTTCAAAAACAGGAACAGAAATACCCATACGTTGGTTTTCAGTCAACGCTTTTAAATTGCGCAGGGCCAACGGAATACTGGTAAGAAATTGTGCCTTGCGTTCAAACAAACCCCGAAATCCATAAGCGCCCATTACCTGCAGAAGCCGGATAAGTACATAGCCATTGTATTGCGCAATAAAATTATTTTTATCCGCAGGCGTTTCGAGTAATTGATTGGCCTCTTCAATATAATATTCCAAGAGGCTATTCTTCCATTCTTCCGGTAACTCCGCGCGGGCCTGCCATAGCAAAGAGGCCACATCATATTGTAAGGCACCACGCATGCCACCCTGGTAATCTATAAAATGTACTTTGTCCTCTTTTACCATTACGTTCCTGCTTTGAAAATCGCGGAACATAAAATGCTTGTTCTCCGTGTAAGTGAGATACGTGCTCAGCGCTTCAAAATCGTCCAGCAATGCCTGTTTATCGTAGGCATATTTAAGTGTATCGAGGAAATAATATTTGAAATACAGCAGGTCTGATAATATGGCCTGTTTACCGAATTCTTTTGCTGTCAGGCAATAACTATAATCAAGATCTTTATCTCCTTTTATTTGCAGCACCGCAAGCTCTTTCAGGCTCTGCTGAAACAAGCTGTAGACATACTCAGTGTAACCATGTTCCTCCAGTTTATTGAGTAGAGAAATATCGCCAAAATCTTCCTGGATGTATATCGTGTGATCATTATTTACACAAAATATTTCCGGTACAGGGCTGCCTGCTTTTTTAAAATGCCGGCTGAAATAAATAAAGGTCTCATTTTCCTTTACATTATGGCCGTAAGTGGCAATATAATTTTGCGTTGCTGTATTAATACGAAAATAAATTCTATCGCTGCCAGACTGCGGTATTTTTTCTACCTGTAGCACCAGTTGGTTATTTGCAGAAGCAAAAAGCGCCTTGATATCTTCTATAATTTGCTGCATAAGCGTAAAAGTAGAGGATTTTTTCAGGACGATGCAATGAATGCAGCGGTTTTAATAAAGCACATAATTAAACGGCAAATTATCAACTGTATATTTTATATTGTTTGTATTTAATAATCTTAGAACTTTACAAATTGAACAGCTTAATGCCGAAGCTGGAACACGGCGCGGCACATATATTCACCAAAACATCCCATAATGAATACCAGGAATTGCTGTATGTTTATCGTGATGGTAATTTTTTCATCACAATTGCTTTTTGCGCAGAAACAAATGATCACCGGCAAAGTCACTGATGTTAAGACCGGTCAGCCAATCAGTGGAGCATCCATTAAAATTAAATCTGTAAAAGGTGCAGGCACCACAACCAACAATGAAGGCGCCTTTACTATTGCGGCGGCACCTGCAGACGTGCTGGAAATTAGTTTTGTTGGTTTCAAAACAGAAAATGTAAAGCTAGCCGGAGAAAATAATATTACAGTGGGTCTTACAGTCGCCGCTTCCGAATTAAATGAGGTCGTTTTTGTTGGTTCACGTGGTGCCGGAAGGGCTAAAATTGAAACACCGGTTCCTGTTGATATTATCAAAATAAACCAGGTTGGTTTACCTACGGCAAAAATGGATCTTACGTCCGTTTTAAATTATGCTGCGCCTTCTTTCAATTATAATAAACAGAGTGGTGCAGATGGGGCAGACCACGTTGATCTAGGCACGTTAAGGGGTTTGGGCCCTGATCAAACTTTAGTGCTTATCAATGGTAAAAGAAGACATCAAACGGCTTTTGTAGGATTATTTGGCACGAGGGGCCGCGGAAATTCAGGCGTGGATTTAAACGCGTTTCCGGAAGCATCAGTAGACCGTATAGAAATTTTGCGTGATGGCGCTTCTGCGCAATACGGGTCAGATGCAATGGCAGGCGTTATTAACATCATTCTCAAAAAAGACGTGAATCATTGGACCATCAATACAGGCTGGAGCGGCTATTATGATACAAAGAACAACGCCAGGAAATTTAATGGTGGCAACCAGTATTACGCTGGCAATGCTGTTGATGGCGGCACACTTTCATTGTCGGTAAACAACGGGCTTTCCATTGGAAAGAATGGCGGGTTTATCAATTTCAGCCTTGATTTTTTAAACCAGGGCAAAACATTCCGGCAGGCGGATACCACCAACTGGCAAACAAAAAAAGGCGGGTTGCCCTATCTTAACACCGGCCGCAGGGCTTTTGGAGATGGATCAGTAACAACTGGTGGTTTTATGTATAATATGGAGATCCCCTTTAGCGCGGGTGGCAAAACTACTTTTTATTCATTTGGAGGGTATAATTATAAAGGATCTGATGCCTTTGCCTATTCCCGTAATTACAGCGCTAAGCCAGAACGGTTCCCGGCAGATGCGAATGCGAATCTATTACCGGTAGCAGGTATTATGCGTACAGCCGGTGACGGTGAGATTTATTATAACCCGCATATACAAACGCATATCCAGGATATATCACTTGCATTGGGCGTTAAAGGAGATCTGGGAAAAGAATGGAACTGGGACTTCAGCAATACCATCGGCAGAAATGATTTTCATTATTATGGCGATAAAACTTTTAACGCGTCTTCTATCGGCAATACATCTCCTACCCATTTTGATGATGGCGGATTTAATTTCCTGCAGAACACGTTGAATCTTGATTTCAGTAAATCTTTTAAAAAGGTTGCGCAGGGCCTCAACCTTGGATTTGGAGCAGAATACCGCTATGAGCATTATTCTATTTATAAGGGTGAACCTGGATCTTACGAAAGTTATACTACGCAGCCGCTTATTTATAAAAATCAGATTGGTACAGGCAACGATGATTCTTTAAGGTTACCAGCAGCTGGCTCACAGGGTTTTCCCGGATTTAGCCCCGCCGATGTTGTAAGCGCAAACAGATCTAATATAGGTGTGTACCTGGATGCCGAATTGAATGTAACTAAAGCATGGTTGGTGGATGGCGCAGTACGCTTTGAACATTATTCTGATTTTGGATCTGTAGCCACTGTTAAATTGGCCACCCGTTACAAAATTGCCCCCAATTTTAATCTACGTGGTTCAGTAAGTACCGGCTACCGTGCACCTTCATTACAACAGATTAATTTCAGTAATACGCTTACATCTTTCAGTGGTGGCAAATTGGTGCAATCACGTATTGCCAGCAACAATGATCCCATTACAAGAGCGGCAGGCATCCCTAACTTACAGCAGGAAACGTCTGTAAACGGCAGTCTTGGTTTTAGTTGGAAAGCAGCACGCGGTTTAACCGTTACGCTGGATGGTTATAGCGTTAAGGTAAAAAACAGGATCGTATTATCTGGCTTATTCAGCAAAGATGATCCAACCCTTCCTGCTTCCTTTACTTCCCGGGTTCCCGCTGATGTGTCTACTGTTCAATTTTTTGATAACGCAGTCAATACAACTAATTACGGATTAGACATAGTGGTTGATTATTCAAAAAGTTGGGGCAAAAATAGTTTTAAAGCTTTGCTTGCGGGGAACCTGCAACACATGACAATTGACGCTGTGCATGTACCGGCTTTGTTAAATGGCACGGTACTAAATCAAAAGACTTTTTTCAGTGATCGGGAAGAAGCCTTTTTGCTGGCATCTGCTCCCAAAGCAAAGCTTGCGTTAAGTCTTGAATATGACATTGACAAAATAGGTATTGGTGCACATTTTACTTATTACGGTAAAATAGTTTTACTGGGTTTTGGGGATGCAACTGCGGATAATCCAAATCAAACAGGAATTAACCCAATGGTGCCTACTGATGCCGATGGAAGTGTGTATGTTCCAGAGCGGTTTAATTACAATGCAAAAGTTACCACAGACATATTCGCGTCCTATAGATTTTCAAAAAAAGTCAGCCTGTTCGTTGGTGCAGACAACCTGTTTAACATACATCCTGATCTTGGCGTTAATCCACTTGCAAAGGGTTGGTTCGGTGATAATGAAAGCGGTGGCCCGTGGGATTCCGTGCAGATGGGTTTCAATGGCAGAAGACTTTTTGGAAAACTTGCATTTAACTTTTAGTGTTTTCTTTCTTCAATAAAAGGCCGGCGTAAATCCGGCCTTTTTATTTCTGCCAAATGTCTTGTTCTGCCATTTTTCAACAATACGGAAATGTTGTAAATTATTTTCAACAGCATTTTATTTCCAAACCTGCATGATTTTCAGTTCTTAGTTAGTGCGTTAATACCAGCATCCGGGAGAGATGCTAACTTACTTTTGCTGAATACAAATCGTTTTTGATAGCATAAATAATAATACCAGCGGTATTTTTTGCATTCATTTTCTCCAGCATTTTCATACGCAGGCCTTCTACCGTGCGGACGCTCAAAAAAACTTTAGCTGCGATCTCTTTATTGGTTAGTCCATCGCAGATATTTACAATGATTTCTTTTTCCCGTTCTGAAAACTCTGGTTTCACCTGGTGCTTATATGGATTGAATTTACTCCGGGCCACCATTTGCGCCAGTTTATGTGAAGTGTGTTTGCAATAGTAAGGTTCATTTTTATAGACTGATTTAACCGCGTCTATCATTTCATGTTTATCTGCATTCTTAAGCAGGTAACCCCTGGCACCCGCCTCCAGCATATCAACGATCAGGTCGTCTTCGTCGAACATGGTTAAGGCAATGATGCCAATGGTTGGATAATGCTCCGTGATATGTTTTGCCGCGGATACACCGTCCATGCGGGGCATTTTGATGTCTGTAATTACTACATCAGGTTTTAGCTGCTTGATGTGATCAATCAGTTCTCTACCGTCTTCTGCTTCGGCAAGCAGATCTATTTCAGGCTGTTTTTGCAGCATTAGCCGCAGGCCGTCTCTGAAGATTTCATGATCATCAGCAATAATAACTTTTATGTTGCCAAATGTTGTCATAGAAAAAAGTTCTATACAGGAATTTCAATAGTATACGCAGTGCCTTTTTCCGGGGTAGAGACGCAGTTAAATTCGCCGCCCATTACTTCTGTGCGGCTCTGCAAATTACGAAGTCCTAAGCCGGAATTATCACGAATTTTTGAAAAATAATCAAAACCAACGCCATTGTCTGCGGTCATAAGAAAAAGCCGGTCGTCCTGGATGCTTATTTTAATAATGAGCATGGAGGCTTTTGCATGTTTCAGGGTGTTGTGCATTATCTCCTGCACGATTCGGTAAAGGTTTATTTCCTTGTCCTGTTCCAGTTGCAGATCCTGCTCACAAATAAATTTTACCGGTAGTTTATAAGTATCCTGGGTGTTATCTATAAATTCTACGATGGCGTTTTTCAAACCTTTCCGTAATAATGTATTAGGCATGAGATCGTTTGAAATCTCACGTAGTTTGGTAATAATACTATCTATGTATTTGCTCGATTTGCCGATGATCTGCAGGTCGGTTGAATCCGTGGTTTCGAGACTATTTATTTGAAGTTTTACGGCTGATAATAGGGGCCCGAGTTCATCGTGTAAATCTGCGGCGATGCGACGTCGTTCATTTTCCAACGTGTCTATTTCGGCTTGTATTCTTTCTTTGTGCATGCGAAGGCTGCGCCGCTGGTAACGGATAGCCGTAGTGATAAAATACATCAATACGGTGCCAACTACCATTAATACAATTACAAGAGAGTTATAATATTCTTTTTCCGGGGTATCCATATTACTGCTACTGCGTACAAGAGGTTAACCAATAAATTTGAGTAAGCATTTATCTGCCATATTTTGTTTTCAAAATCTTTTGTTCGTTTAATATGCAGAAATGATAACTGTTCTGTGTTTACTAATATATCATAGGTGTAAAAAATTATCATACCAATACAAATCCAGAATTTTGCATTTTTAAAAATATTATTGCGTTCATTTATTATCATCTTGTTAAAAGCTGAAATACTGAGAAAGATTAGTGCAAAAGAGTTTACAATCAGAGAAAAGTAATTCATCATCGCATATCCATTAATATAAAGTGTGCTTAAAAACAATACGACAGCAAGAACAATTATTAAATTAAGTGTCATTTTCTTCCTGAATACACCCCAGTTGTAAAACATCCTTATTAGCAGGTAAAATTCGACTAAAGAAAATATGTTATAAACTGTTGGCACTACGTATTTCATGTGGTGCGAAAGAAGAATATACACGGGTATTTCCACGAGCACACTCAAACATGCATAATAAACAAAGGGGTGATAGGCGGGATCCATTTTACGGAACCGTATCACCCCCAAGATTGCTGCGAAAATTATACTGAGGCTAAGAATGAAGAATGTAGTGTCACTCATGTCTTTATCAGATTCCGGCGAAGAGAAATGCTTTACATTATTACTGGTTCGCTTGCACTGCCTGGCAAGTTGGGCACTGACCACGTTCTACAGCTACCTGGTCGCTTGTTATTTTAGTAGTAAGAACAGATCCGGAATCAATTAAAATATCATTGCCTTTAGAATCCACGCCTACTATAACTAATCTTATCTCGTCTTTTACACCTCTTCCACCTTTTTTTATACCGTGATAAATGCGGAGGCCTACGCAATCTTTTGCTTTTAATAATGACAGCAATGCGGGCTTATTAAAAGCTTCCGCCACAGGTATGAGGAGAGACGGATTTTTCACATTAAAACTATCTTGTTGGGCTTTGAAAGCGGACAGGTATTCTTTCTCAAGTGCTTCAGGTATGAAGTGATGAATAGTATCCAGGCCGGAATTGTCTTTTGGTATTTCAATTACCACGCTGCCGGGCGGATTGGCATTATTGCATGATACAATCAAACCGCTGGCGATGCAGGTTACAGCCAGCAAAAGGAGCAAAGGTGATCTAGTCAGTGTGCGCATAACGGTAGTTTTAAAAGTTAAATTTTGCTAAAAATACCCCTAAGCCGGAGCGCTATGTTGCGTAGAACTACCTAAAAATTACGGTGTTGGTACGTTGTCTTTTCAGTAATATAATCCTTGCAGAATATTGTGAAATAACTCAACTTTGAAAAAGCATACCGGCACACCCTACACTGGCTATGCAGGATCTCAAAACCTACCATAGAACAGGCATTAAATGTTTACAGTAACCTTTAAAATTTTTTGTATGAGACAGCAACCATCACCCACCACCAAAAGAAGCGTAACAAAAGCAGCAACTCCTACCTATTTACGCATGTCGTCCAAGCCAGTCATGGGAGACTCCATTGAAGTAATGGAAGTTTATTACAGGGAACGCGTACAATCATTTACTACGATGCTGGAACACCTGAATGTTCTTGAAGACGCTCCTGAAATTGAATTTCTTTGCCGCGAAATTATTGAATGCCGTACCAAGCTTGTTAAGCTTGCCGGAAAGAAAAATTATTCAGCCTGATCACGTACCTGCCTTACCCTACTTACCTCCTGAAGCCCGCCTTATATCTTACTCTCTTTAACCCTGCAATGAATGCGCCCGGTCTGACATGATCGGGCGCAATTGTTTTATGTAATTACTTAAAAATTTGGCTTTCTCTTTCTGAACTTTTCTTATGCGACCAATTACGCATCAATATATTTTACTAAAGTTGTTGAATTAACCTGCTTTCAAAACAACTTGCCCTGCTCGCCTGGTCTTTTAAAGATGGCTGTATTTAAACTCCAGTCTTCTGCATTCATGCCATAAAGTTTTCCATACTTTTTATACTGCTGTGCGACCATTTGCGCAATACTTCCTTCGCCGCGCATGCGAACGCCCCAACGGGTATCATTCACCTTTCCATCATGGCTTTGCTCTATTAAATGCCACACTTTATCGGCGCGATCCGGAAAATTTTTATACAGCCAATCGTGAAACAACAATTTAATGGCGCCATTCAACCGTATAAATGTATACGCCGTAAACGTGGCGCCGCTATCCCGCGCAGCTTTCATGATGCGTTGCATTTCGTGTTCATTTAAACCGGGTATCATGGGTCCCATCATTACACCCATTCTTACACCGGCATTGCTCAGCTCTTCAATTACTTTTAATTTTTGTTTTGCCGTCGTTGTTCGTGGTTCCATTATTCTGCGCAGATCTTCGTTGAAAGATGTAATGGAAACCATCGCCGAAACTAATTGCTTCTTCGCCATTTCCTGCAACACATCTTTATCTTTTAATATCCATGAATTTTTAGTGAGTATACCTACCGGCTGATTAAATTCATTGCAGACTTCGAGCAATCCGCGCGTTAATCTATATTTCTGTTCTGCCGGCTGATAGCAATCTGTATTCCCGCTCAGCATGATGGGATGGCAATCCCACTTGGGATGCATTAAAAATTTACGCAGCAATTGTGGTGCATTTTTTTTTACGATGATCTTTTGTTCAAAATCCAATCCGGCACTATAGCCCCAGTATTCATGCACATTACGCGCGTAACAATAAATGCAGCCATGCTCGCAACCAGCATAGGGGTTCATACTAAATCCCATACCAACATCCGGACTATCCACTTTATTTACAATGGTTTTCGATTCCTGTTCTATGTATTGGGTGGGGAGTGTGCTTTCTTCCCAATCGTCGATGCCCTCAATGTGTTCACGGGTTACCTCTGTTTTCAGGAAACGGTTGCGGGTGTTTATCTGCGCGCCGCGACCAGCATGGTATTGCGCGTTCTCGTCTTTTTGCTTTACGGATACTTTATAGTGATCCTGTTGTAATTTGTCTGACATGATAAATAATTATTTTTTTAAACTACTGAGATTTGGTTTGAACCACGGAGACACGGAGACACAGAGAAGCACGGAGACTTTTTGTTTTTTATGCGTACAATTTTTATAATAACAAAGATTGA
>JBDUAY010000328.1:0-6763 GCA_040004415.1 Bacteroidota bacterium
GAGTAGTTTCTTCCGTAACGAATTGTGAATTTAAATTATCATCGTCCTGTAAATTTTCCAGAGGATCAATACCAGGCATTGCAGTTATTCTTTGCTGCGTTACTATATCGGATGCTTCAACCGGCGCCAGGTTATATAAGGGGTTCGGATCGCTGAATACTTCTGAAATTACATTCATTATGCCGCCTTGTTCTGCACGTGCAACCTGTTGATTTAATTCTGTTTCACCTAATTTATCTTCATTTAAATCAGCATGAAACTTATCGCCTGGTTGTACCTCAGCCGCACTGTGTTCCGGAGCCACAGCATCATCTGAAACGATGTCAACTGAATGTGCATTGTCTTTTTCTTCAGCCCTAAATGACCCGGTGGCTATCGGCTCACTGTCAATAAAAGGTGCCTTATCCGAAACAGTAAAATCAGCAACCTTCTCCGGTTGCAGCAGGTATTGCAGCCAAAGCGGATTATTAAAGTAAATGGTTGTTTTATGTAACTGGGTTGTGAAATGCGGATGAGCAGTGTCCTGCATTTTCTTCAATAATAAAAAATGCGCGGCAGCAAAATAAGGGTGTTTCGCGGCCATATTTTCCAGCTCATCTACCGTTACTGAATGAAGAGATGGCTGGTGAAAAAGGTGCTGAACAATATTGTCGAATGGTGCCTGCATATTATTATCGGCAATATACTTGCAAATTACCAGTTTGAAAAAAGACTATTGAAGATCTCGTCGGTCAGGTTTTTGAGAATGGTTTCATTGAGTTGCTGTTCCGCCTGCTGTGTGCTGATATTTGCATCAAAATCAAAACTGCGGGTTACATCCGAGTCTTTATTTTTCTTCTCATCGAGCCTGTTCACTGATTTAACATGCACCGTTATATTTAAACGGTTGGTGGCAGAACGGTTGTCTGCAATGGCCGCAGTGGTAAAAGAATAATCGGTAATGGTACCGCTGATATCCAGATCGGGATTGTCTCCCTGTATCAACGTTTTGCTGGTTTGACTGTTTACTTTCTGGCGCAACCTGTCTGTTAACTGCGGACTAAGCTGCGGATTTACATACCGCGCTTTGTTCTCTATAAAATTGATGCGGATTGTTTTAATGTCTTTATCAATGGAAGACTCCTTCAGGGTATAATGAAGGCAACCACTTGCCAGCATGGTGAATGCAAAGACCACTACCAAAACAATATATTTTCTTGTTGCTCCCATCGCTGATTTTTGAAATTCTTTTATGTATAAATTTCTCACGTTCGTTATTCATCAATATCGTATTCCTTTAACTTCCGGTACAATGTTCTTTCACTAATTCCCAAATCAAGTGAAGCATCTTTTCTTTTACCCCGGTGTTTCTTCAATGCTTTTATAATTAGCTCCTTTTCTTTGTCCATAATGTTCAACGATTCTTCAACTTCTTCATGATGATGTATTTCATCGTTATTCATCAAAACCGGCTGTCCATTTTGCAGCGGATTGGTTTGCGTGTAGGACGGCTGTTGAAGAATCTGCGCTGGTAATTCATTGATGGATGCATTGTGATCTGTCAGCAAAGATTCATTTGCAAATTTGGCTGCAGTGGCAGCGTTGGCCGGATTTTGCAATATGTCCACAAACATTCTTTTTAATTCTGTCACATCTTTTTTCATGTCGAAAAAAAGTTTGTACAGCATCTCACGTTCATTGGCAAATTCCGGATTTCCTCCACCCGCTTTACCTGAAACCAAGACCGGCAAACGATTGGGATTGTTGTGTTCCGGCAAAAACTTTTGCAGGGCAACCCCATTAATCATTTTTTCTTCCGACAGGACAGACAACTGTTCTGCAATATTCTTTAATTCTCTTACATTGCCCGGCCACGGATAGTTATTTAACAGATTTTTTGCCTCGTCATCCAGTTGTACCGGGGTAGTTTTATAACGTTCGGCAAAATCAACTACGAACTTGCGGAACAGGAAAATAATATCTTCTTTGCGATCCCGTAATGCAGGTACCCGGATTGGCACCGTATTCAACCTGTAATAAAGATCTTCACGAAATTTCCCTTTGTGTGTAAACTCCAGCAAATCTTTATTGCTGGCAGCAATTACGCGCACATCTGTTTTTTGAACTTTGCTCGAACCAACGCGGATAAATTCCCCGCTTTCAAGAACACGCAGCAAGCGCGCTTGTGTGCCGAGTGGCATTTCACCAATTTCGTCCAGGAAAATAGTTCCGCCATTTACGGTTTCAAAATATCCTTTGCGACTGTCAACGGCGCCTGTAAAGGATCCTTTTTCATGACCAAATAATTCTGAATCGATTGTGCCTTCTGGTATCGCGCCGCAATTGACTGCGATAAAGGGATTGTGTTTTCTGCCAGACAATGCATGGATGATCAGTGAAAACGATTCTTTACCAACCCCACTTTCACCGTTAATGAGAACACTTAAATCTGTATTCGCCACCTGCGATGCAACATTCAATGCGTAGTTAAGCGCCGGTGCGTTTCCTATAATTCCAAACCTGTTCTTTAATGATTGTAAATCCATTTTATAATTCGTTTAATTCAAGCCTGCTATTTATTGCTGATTTTGAGATCTGGTGATTTTGAGATTTCGTCCGCTAAACTGCCCTGGTATTTGCTGGCTAAAATATTATAGACTTCACAGATCACGGTAGTTTTATCCAATCACTCAATTCCACAATCCCACAATAAGAAATTATTCAATTATACGTCCCAACAACGTTCCCGCAGTACATTCATTGACCTGCACCGTAACATAGTCGCCAACTTTCAGTTGGTAATTCTCTTTTGGAAAAACCAGTACTTTGTTTTGATCATTTCTTCCGGCCCAATCATGGTCACTTTTTTTTGACGGACCTTCAATCAACACTTTAAATGTTTTGCCCACATCCCGCTGCATACTTTGCAACGAATGAATACGATGCAAAGCGATAATTTCCTGCAGTCTTCTGAGTTTTACATCTTCTGGTATATCATCTGTATAACGGCGTGCAGCCAGCGTTCCAGGGCGCTCACTGTAATAATACATGTACGCCAAATCATATTTGCAGTATTCTATCAGGCTTAAAGAATCCTGGTGATCTTCTTCTGTTTCTGTACAAAAGCCTGAAATAATATCGGTTGAAATACCGCAATCGGGCAATATTTCTTTAACCCGATTAATTTTTGCGATATACCATTCACGCGTGTACGTGCGGTTCATCAGCTGCAGAATGCGTGTGCTTCCACTTTGTACCGGCAAATGAATGTAATTACAGATATTATCATACTTCCCTATAGTGAATAAAACTTCATCGGTAATATCTTTTGGATGAGATGTGCTGAAACGAACACGCAGCAGGGGAGAGACCTGCGCCACTTTTTCAAGCAGCATGGCAAACGTTACTGCGGTATTGGTTTTATCATCTATCCAGTAATAGCTGTCAACATTCTGCCCCAGCAGGGTAACTTCCTTGTAGCCTTTACTTACTAAATCTTCGCACTCATTTATAATAGAATGAAGGTCGCGGCTTCGTTCCCTGCCTCTTGTAAACGGCACCACGCAAAACGCGCACATATTATTGCAACCCCGCATGATGCTTACAAATGCGGTAATTCCATTACTGTTTAAACGGACAGGTGCGATATCGGCGTAGGTTTCATCCCGGCTCAGTAAAACATTCACCGCTTTTTGCCCGGTTTCCGCTTCTTCTACCAACCCGGGAAGCGTTCGGTAAGCATCCGGGCCAACCACCATATCTACCAGTTTTTCTTCTTCCAGGAATTTCGATTTCAGTCTTTCTGCCATGCATCCTAAAACGCCTACCAGCATGCCGGGCCGTTGTTTTTTGAGTTTCCTGAATTCAGTTAATCTTTTCCGAACGGTGAGTTCTGCTTTTTCGCGGATGGAGCAGGTATTGATGAAAATAAGATCGGCATCTTCCACATTCCTGGTAGCGCCAAAACCATTGTCATTAAGGATGGATGCCACTACCTCGCTGTCGGCAAAGTTCATCGCACAGCCGTAACTTTCAATGTAAAACATCTTTTTAAACGCCGTAGGTTCTTGCGTAAACGGTGCAAAAGCTTCTCCCTGCCTTGTTTCGTCGTGTGTTTTTGTGCTCACCAAATCCAGCATTTCTATATCTCCTTTTTATTGGACAACAAAGATAATAAAAAAAGAGGTTATTGTGACAAGTTGACAGAAAGGGATTGGGTGATTTCGTCATTGCGGGCTTATGGGGTTTGGGCAGAAGATCCGGTCAAAAAGTTTAGCGGAATGGATACCAGGCAGGCCGTTAAAGTTGAGGAAAGCACAAGCCACGCAATCCAAAATCAGCCATATTCAAAGGATTAAATAAATCAAACATCATGCAATCCCATGATCAGAAAATGCTTGCTGCGTTTCATTGCCGCTCATTTCTTTTTCCAGGAGATTGTAGATTCGCTCAAATTTTTTAAACTGGTCCAGGTAGATCTTATGTTGCAAGATATTGGGCTGGTAGGTTTCTGTCATTTTGGGTGTCCATTTTTTTTCGATGCCCATTGCATTCATTCCAATTTTTACTGCACCTAAAGCAGAACTTTCCACTGCCCCCGAAACCAGCACGGTACAATTAAACATATCACATAAAATCTGCAGCCATAGAGGACTTTGTGTAAAGCCGCCGGTGGCATGAATTTCTGTGACGGTTGTTTTTTCCATCAATATTTTTCCAATGCTGTACACGCTGTACACTACACCTTCAATGGCAGATCTGATTAAATGTGATTTATTATGGGTGATGTCCAGTCCAAAAAAAACGCCTCTTGCATTGGAGTTCCAGATGGGCGCCCGTTCCCCGAGTATGTAAGGAATAAAGAGAAGTCCGTTGCAACCAGCATTAATTTTTTCTGCATGTTCAAAAAACGCGTCATATGTTTCTGTTGTTTGCAGCAATGTATCTTTCAGCCACTGCAGCACTACCGCACCGTTGTTGCTCGCTCCGCCAATGATATAACTGCTTTTGGCAAGATGGTAGCAAAACGTTCGCATGTGTTCATCGGTATATACGCCGGTGGTAACCATTCTTACCGCACTGCTGGTTCCAATGGTAACTGCCATGGAATTTTGGTTGATGGCCCCGCTGCCCAGGTTAGCCAGTGCGCCATCGCTTCCACCAATGATAAAGGCTGTTTGGGCGATCTTGTGTAAGCGGTTGTCGGATGCATACTTGCTACCTTTCAATAAATACTCTTTATGGGTCGCGTCAACTACGGTAGAAAGTTGTTGTGCGCCGATGCCTGCATAATCAAGTATTTCATCATCCCATTGCAGGGCATGAATATTTAATAATCCTGTAGCAGACGCAATGCCTGTATCAACAATATATTTTCCAAACAGGCGATGAAAAATATATTCTTTGATGCCAATGAATTTATCCGCGTTTGCAAATATGCCTGCACTGTTTTTTTTTAGCCAGAGTAGTTTACAGAATGGCGACATCGCATGGATAGGCACGCCTGTTTTATGATAAAACGCATTGCCTGTTTTTGTTTCCCGAAGCTGTTGCGCAATTTCGCTTGCCCTGTTATCCGCCCAGATAATACAGTTGGTAAGTGGTTTTCCGGTCTTGTCTACTGCCAGCATACTATGCATGGCTGCACTAAAACTGATTAGTACCGGGTTATCTGTATTGAGTTTTTCTGTGATTTTTCCGATGCCGCTAATAACCGCCTCAAATATTTCATCGGAATCCTGTTCGCTGTAATTTGCCTGCGGATGTTTGATGGTATAACCAATAGTTTCCTTCCCAATGATGTCTCCATCGCCTGAAAACGCCACTGCTTTTGTTGAAGTTGTACCAATGTCAATGCCAATGTAATAGTCCATGTCAGCCAATTAAATTTCAAGAACCTTCAGCGTAAACCTTATCTATCGCGTAGACGACGTTAAGCAGGTTTGATTGTCAGATCCGGGTTTAACCACAGCAGGGTACTTTGTGGGTAGGAGCAAATCAAAGGGGTTTTAACGTTCCACCGGAACATCTTGTACGTACACTGTATGGCGCAAAAGCATACCTATGGCATGCGTTACCTCATAAAATTGTTTCTGCTCACAAGATGTTCTAATGGAACATGAAAACCCTTAACCAGACTGCATTGAACCGGGAATCTGTAACCAATCCCGCGCCCCCCGGCAACTTTTACACAATGCAGAACGGTTTCATTCAGCACTAATTTTCAATAGCCACTTCCTGCTTCCCGGTTCTTAGCTCCACAACCTGTCATGAGAACGAACATCGTTCCAGTCGGGTGTTGGTGCAAAATAAGATTTATCAGTTGGTAACAGATGTTTTTTCACTTCTTCATCAATTAGTTCAATTCCTAAACCTGGTGCGTTAAGCGGCACATTGGCAAAGCCTTTTTCAAATAGCTTACGGCCGTCAGTTGTTTTAACAAGTGAATCCCACCACGGACTGTCAAGCGAATGATGTTCGAGCGCCAAAAAGTTTTGCGTAGCAGCGGCGCAATGCACGTTTGCCATAAAAGAAATTGGACTGCCGGCGAAGTGCATGGCCATGGCTACTCCTTTTTCTTCTGCGTAGTCGCCTATCCGTTTAGTTTCCAGCAGGCCACCGGAAGTGGCTAAATCGGGATGAATAATATCTACAGCATGAATATCTATTAATGGTTTAAATCCGCTGAGCAGGTAAATGTCTTCACCAGTAAGAACGGGTGTTTCCAACGCATCAGACATTGTTTTGTACATGTCGGTGTATTGCCATGGCACCATATCTTCCA
>JBDUAY010000329.1:0-6762 GCA_040004415.1 Bacteroidota bacterium
GCATCGTTTCTTTTTACATCGGTAACAATTATCGAGACCTCATAGCCGCTTCTCTATACGGTCGGCTCTTACAGACGCACCTGTTGCATCGTTCACCACCCTGCTCCTTAGAGCAACGCAGCATGCAACCGGTTTGATGGTGAAGGTTGCTCGCTTCTCCCATCGAGAGGCCTACTCTCATCGCAACAGCAGCTTCGCTGGACACACACAAAAGTATTGCTACAAGTAGGGCTTGACGGAAGTATATTTATCAGCAGTGTGCATATCCAGGCTTTGGTTTCGGCGGACGTAATTCTGTTGGTCATTAGTTCTAAACTTTGGCTTTTAGTTCTAAATTTAGCTTCAGTTCCGGGTGTACAATTGGTCAATTCCCCAACTGCAGCAATACTCGAACGGTAGCGGTCACGAAAAAATTCGAAAGTTATACTATTCAATTATTTATATTATGCGTAATAATTCTTTCAGATATGCCCTTATTCTCCTTTTATTTGTCGCTTTACAAACAACCGCCCAAAATACAGAGACCTATAAATATCCACTAAGTGAAGTATTAACAATCCATTCCAAAGTTTTAAATGAAGACCGGAAAATTTATGTTCATTGCCCTGCATTGGACTCAACAAATGTAGACAACCGGTTTCCTGTGTTGTACTTAATGGACGGTGAAAACCATTTTGAACTCCTTGCCCAGTATGCCGATTATCTTAGCAGACCCGATGTTCTTGCAATACCTAAAATGATAATTGTAGGCATCCCGAATACAAACCGGAGAAGAGACCTCACACCAACAAAGAGCATCCTCAATTACCTGGGTAGGCCCGACACAAGCAGTTTGATGAAACCAAGTGGTGGAAATGAAAATTTCTTACAATTCATCAGCACTGAATTGGTGCCGGCCATTGACAAAAATTACAAAACAGCACCGTATAAAATATTTGCAGGGCACTCTTTTGGTGGACTTTCATCCATTAATTGCATGTTGACACATCCCGATATGTTCGATGCTTATATTGCTATAAGCCCATCCTTTTATTGGGACAACGGATACCTCTTAAAATTGACTGATAAAACCCTAAAAAAAGGATCTGTATTAAAGAAACTATTTTTTTATAGTGATGGAAATGAAGGAGAAGACAGCTTGTCAACTTTCCATTTAAATTTATTAAAATTTGATTCCACAATTACGGCTAAAAGTTTAACCGGGCTTGATTATGTGTATAAACATTACCCAACCGAGACACACATGACGGAGCCGATAGTTGCCTATTTCGATGCGTTAAGATTTATTTTTAAAAATTGGGAAACCCATCAGTAAATTGAAGACTCATGTGAAAAAATACACGAACCACTAACAATAGGTTTGCTGCAATGCCGGCAGACGAATAAATCCTCCTCTTTTTGTTTGCTATCAGCGGCGGTCGTTCAGTCGTAATTCTATTGAGCTTTTGTTCTTATCTTCATCATCAGTAATTTTATTGGGCTTCGGTTCCGGGCTGGACAATCAATGAATCTCTTGCTTGCAGCAAGCCCTCTGCGTTGGTGGCAATACTAAGACAACGTCCCTTATAATTACAGGCAATAATTTTTATGAGACTAGTTTTACTTCAATTGTTTCTACTACCCTTTTTTGCAACCGCTCAAATTATTAAAGACAACAGTAAAGACACCGACCCCAATAAAATGGAAATAGATAAAAATATCTTCAGGATGTTACTTTCTGCTTCAACAGATACTAAATTTTCCTTTACAGCCTCTTACGAACGGCAGATAATAAGACCATTAACAATATTTTTAAAGGGTGGCCCTGCTTTTAATAGAGAATATGTTACGATAGATGCATTTGGAACAGAACAATACAAATGGTTATTTAATGTCACTGCTTCGGGAGAATTACGATACTATTACAACTTGCCCGGAAGAATTAAAAAACAAAGGACTGTTAGAAATTTTTCAGCATTTTATTTATCATTGGAAGAACTTCTGATAAGCAAACCGCTGTTTATACTGAACAAATCCGGAGACGTAGAATTAAAAGGGAAAAACAGCGCGTTTATAAATATTGGTTTCCAGTATCAAAAAAATACGACTTACTTTAATGTATATTTTGGAACAAGATTTCCCGGACAAGTTTATAATAACCCTCCGGTAGGGATTGAATTACTTCACACCGGAATTATAGTTGGACTTGTATTGTAGACTTTAGTACAAAAACCGGTGGTCGCACCGCCACCAACAAACGGTTTTGTGCTAATGCGGCCCGACCATTTTTGCCACCTTTTGCCATAATAATGAAAAAAGACATAACGATTTCATTTTAATCATGTGAGATTTTATTGTTTAGTCTTCCCCAACTATTTTTCCACTTTTGCCAGAAGATGTTGATGAACTTGAAACAGTAAAACTGTTTCCAGGGTATGCCCTGATGCGGACCAGCAGGTTTGGCCGTTTACGCCAATACCCGGCCGTAAAAATAATTGGGAATTTCCCGGGTAAGGGGTATTTTTAGAAAGATGAGCGTTCCGCAACACAGGCGCCTTTACATATTTATAGTCATTTATAAAAGATTATCTTCTGTCGGGGTAAACGTTGAGCGGCAGGGCTTGCGTATATTTAATAGTTAGCATACATTTTAGTGAACTTCAAATTACTAATCATCACATCGGCATTATTATTTTCTTGCAATAACAAGCAAGCAAAAAAACATAGTGACGATTCATTACCAACAACTAAGTCAAAGACAAAGGATGTTGTGACGCCAAAGAAATCGGAAGATCAGAAAATAAATATTCCTTCTGACACTACTTCATCTGACTATTTAATTTATTTGCTCAGAAATGAATTAGCTATAAATAACTATTGGATTAAAAAACTAAACGCGCTTGACATTTTTGCGCTCCAATTGGACACTATTGAGCATTTATCAATAATGCGTGACTGGAGAATCAATGATTCAATTTCGGTTATAATATTGAGTCGCTCCACCGGGACGGACTATGACAAATTCCTATTAACAATAAAAAATAAAAAAGATATTATTTCAAAGGTTCACATTAGTGACCGGGCTGATAGTGATGTGAGTTTAGAGCATCCATATTATTATACTGAATACAAAATGACGGGTGACAAAAAAGTAAAGACGTTCAATCATAAAGTTATAGGGATTGAGGGTGGCGAGGAAAAAGATCGCCTCATATCAGTTGAGAATTGGACTATACAAAACAATGGCACAATATTAAAAAAATAAAACGTCTGCTAACTTCCGTATTAATGCCAGCGTGGCCCGACATTAGATCTTTCTAACATTTTTGTATAACGGGGCAGCGTCAGCGTTCAGCCGTTTATTAATTGAAATCAGTTAAAGAAATAAATTAGTTTTCAAAATAAATTCAGTGGCCGGACAGACCTTTTTCAAATGTCACACCGGCATAAATACGCCAACGTTGACTTTAATTTTCCACCAATTATAAAATGAGTTTTGAATGAAAATCCTTATTCTGATATTCTTACTTATGGCTTCTTTTTATTACTCTTTTTGTCAGACTAAAAGGGACAGTCTCTATGTATTTGTGGGAGAAAAAATTGAAATTACGCAGTCTAAACCTAATAAGACGAATTTCTTAGGAGACGATATATTAACGGCAAAATATAAAGTCATTCAGAATGTGTTTGGAAATTATAAAAAAGACACAATTAAATTTGAATTATCGTTTCATTGCGGAGCTGGCCTGTTTTTAAAATTTAAAAATGTACTGCTATTTGTCTCAAATTACAATGGAAGACTTTATCTTGAAAAATATCAATACTACGACGTTTATAAAACCATAGACGATAAATGGGCAAGTCCAGGCGATCCATCTAAATTTGATGATAATCATACTGGTAGTTTCAAGCCACATCATATAGAATTTATAGATACTGTTTCCTATGATATACGCCAGTTAGATAATGGCTGCCTTATGAAAAAACCCTTTCCGGAGCCCTACTTTAAGTTAGAAGGAAATAAAGCAATTGCACTAATGGGGGCTTATATTGACGAACTATTTATTATAAAAAAAGAGGGCGTGCTAAAAAAACGCGGCTTCTTTGAATAAAAACTACAGCCAACCATTGATTGCTGATGATCTGGCTTGACGTTGAAACACTCAGTAATTTATCTTTAATCAGCATGGGCCATCGGGCGAACGTTACAAAATCAAGATTTTTCGATCTTTGGGTTTCTATAAACAGGCTGCTCCGGCCGGAGCAAAAGCCATTGAATTAACAGCATTAAATAACAATTATCATTTTCCGGCATTAACAAAACTGTTGAAAAATAAAATAACCTGCCATACAGGTGCGCACTAAAATATATTATATTTATAGACTACTTTATAAAAGCCGTTCCCGCCTCTATCTCCTACTCCGTAATAGTATGTATGTTTTTAAATAAGCGTTTGTACACGTGCCCATGCGTTTACAAGTGATAATGATATCGTGCATTCATAGCGGGATAATCACTGCGTTTTAAAGGAGTGAAGTTTTAATCTCTGAGATTAACAATTTCAGGTATAAAACTTGAGTTCTTTTGCGGCGGAACAAATCCATCTCAACAACTAAATAATTCTTCACAATAAAATTAAAAAAATTATGGAACCAATTGATCAGATACAAATTCCAGCCGGTGCAAAATATACCGCCGCACCAGAGCAACAATGGTGGGGAGAATTTTTGTTCGGCGGCGCGGCCAAACAAATAGCTGTTGGCCAGGACGCGGATGGTCGGCTGGAAGTATTTTACGTAGGCACCAATAATGATCTCTACCATCGCTGGCAGACAACCCCTGGCGCATTGGTGTGGTCGGGCGAAAATCATTTCCCGGGTGATAGTGCACAGCAAATTGCTGTCGGACGAAACCAGGATGGACGACTTGAAATTTTTTATGTTGGAACCAACAGCAAGCTTTACCACAACTGGCAAACCGCACCGAACAGTGGATGGGCTGGTGAAAACCAGCTTTCCGGGGCAAGCGCCAAACAGGTAGCGGTCGGTAACAACGCCGATGGCAGGCTTGAAGTGTTTTACGTTGGAACCAACAACAAGCTTTATCACAACTGGCAAACAGTACCAAACGGTGGATGGGCAGGTGAGAACCAACTTTCCGGGGCAAGTGCCAACCAGGTTGTCGTGGGCGGGAATTCGAACGGTACGCTGGAGGTATTTTATGTTGGCACAAATAGCAGGCTTTACCACAACTGGCAAACTACCCCAAATGGTGGATGGGCCGGTGAGGCGCAACTTTCGGGAGCGAGTGCAAAGTACATTGCGTGGGGCCGTAACCAGGATGGACGCCAGGAAGTTTTCTATGTGGGTACAAACAACAGCCTCTATCATAACTGGCAGGTGGCTGCAGGATCAGGATGGAACGGTGAAGTTATATTTTCAGGCAACAGCGCTTCGCAGATTGCAGTTGGCCAGAATGCAGACGGAAGAATGGAGATATTTTACGTAGGCACCAATACTGATTTGTATCATAATTACCAGGTAACGCCGGGTTCCTCCACCTGGAACGGCGAGCTGCAATTGAATGATAGCGCTAAGGCAAAATATGTAGCAGTTGGAAAAAATACGAGCGGACGGCTGGAGGTATTTTATGTTGGCACCAACAATAATCTTTACCACAACTGGCAGGTGGCACCGATTCCCGGTTTCGGAAGTAACGAAAATTATTTCTTGTACGACAATTGTAAGCCGTTGCTGGGTGTGTCGGTAACCATCAATGTAACGCAGGACATCGTTTGCCAGGCGGTGGCGCACGGACCACAAATGGGTTTCGGTTTCCAGTTGAATTGTTATTCGCCCAAAAATAAACTGAGTGCCTGGCAGCAATATGTGCTGGCATTGTTTGGCAATACAATTGAAGGTGCGGTTGATAACTGGCCGGTATCGGGAGATAATATCATCAACAGCTTTTGGGATATGGGATCGCTTCCGGGAAAAGTGCCGGCCGGCTATAAAATAGTCATCACGCTTGAGTACGACGCCAGCAACAATGTAACCGGGGCCATTTACCAGGTGTTCAATAACACGGGCGGCTCTGTTTCGCGGGTGGATAAAAAGCTATCGGATATTGGTGGCGACAGCACGAAGATTGCGCCCATCATTGCCTTCCAGCTGAACCTGGTGGGGCCGGTTAACAGTGAGGCCGTCGTGCTTTCTTCCGGTGCCGGAACGTTCGTGTACAAGGCAACCAACGCCATGATGGCACTGACCGCAGAGCCAAATTCATGCGCGGAATCGGGATATATAACAGCAGAGACCGCGAACAGTTTATATGATATGCTGCCCACCACCACTACAAGCACATCGATCACGCAAGGGTTTCATGTGAGCCTTACCGAGGCGCCTGCCAGGAAACGGTTGGGTATTATTCGTCCGCGTACCACTTATAAAGGACCGGTGAAATAGGATTTGTATGGTGACTAGTGAGTAGGTATTCATACAACGCTTAGCAGAATTGTACAAGGAAATTAATAGACGCTGCGCAATAACCCAACAGTTTTGCGCAGCGTTTTTGTGTTGGGACGGACAGCGAAGTGGCTATTCATAAATAAAAAACTCCCCGCATAATTGCGGATTAAAATATGCATATATTTATGTTTTACTAAACCCAGCCGTCCCCCACGCTTATATTTTTTTTGTTTGTTGCATTATTTAATCAGGTGCTTGTTGTGTTTTGAGTATCTACGAAGATGATTAGATCTTGACAGGCATTTTGCTTTGTAA
>JBDUAY010000330.1:0-6761 GCA_040004415.1 Bacteroidota bacterium
AGAAGAACAGCAATGGATACCCGTGGAAGAAGAACTTCAATACCTGCAATTGTATCTTGATATTGAAAAAGTACGTTTTGGAAACCGGTTGTCGACTGTTTTTGAAACGGCACCCGCTTCTTTACAAATGAAAATGCCGGCGATGTTGTTGCAGCCTTTAGTAGAGAATGCCATTAAGTTTGGTTTGTACGACACTACAGGCGATACGATTATACGGATATCGACGAGCATGGCAAATAACACGCTGGTAATTATTGTGCAAAATCCATATGATGAAGAAACTGCGCAGCCAAGGCGGGGCACAGGCTTCGGACTGCACTCTATTCAGCGCAGGTTATACCTGCTATTTGCCCGCAATGATTTGCTTGCGACTGAAGCGCAAAATAATGTATTTACGACTACTGTAAAAATTCCGCAGCCTTATACAGCGCCTGTAGCAGTTGAGAAAAAAGAAACCGATAAAAGCAACAATTTTATTTTGTAACATAGCAACTGTGATAAAAATCAAAGCAGATTACCATGAAAAAAGTTATTATAATAGATGATGAATTACTGGCAAGAAGTATTGTAGCAGAATATTTACAATCTCACCCTGAACTTGAATTAGTACAAGAGTGCAATGATGGCTTTGAAGGCATCAAAGCTATTATGCAGCATCAGCCCGATCTTATTTTTCTGGATATACAAATGCCAAAGATCAACGGCTTTGAAATGCTTGAATTAGTGGAACAACCACCCGCGGTTATTTTCACTACCGCATTTGATGAATATGCCATTAAAGCTTTTGAAACACATGCGGTGGATTATTTATTAAAACCATTTAGCAAAGAACGTTTTGATAAAGCCATCCAAAAATGGTCTGATCAAAAAGTGGCGCCTGCAGTTGCTGCAGCAGCAACAGAATCATTGGTCGAAGCAGCTTCGCTTACGCCCGGCCAGAACCAGCGCATCGTTGTAAAAAATGGTGCAAAAATTAAAATCATTCCAGTGCACGAAGTGTTATACCTCGAAGCTGCGGATGATTATGTAAAAATTCATACGGCTGATAGTTATTACCTTAAGAATAAAACAATGGCCCATTTTGAGAAAGCGCTCGATTCACAGCAATTTGCCCGTTGCCACCGTTCCTATATGGTAAACGTGCAGCATATTGCGCGCATCGATCCATATGAAAAAGACGGTCACCTGGCTATTTTAAAATCAGGCGCAAAAGTTCCGGTAAGCAAAACAGGCTATGTAAAACTCAGGCAAGTTTTAGGATTATAAAAAGTTTACAACCCTGCAATAATACGAACATCCAATCAGCCGCTTGCTGGAAGGTCTGCAAGACCGTAAGACGTTAGCGCTGGGTGAAGCCTAATCCAATAAGCCTATCAATAAAAACGTAGACAAATGAAAGCAAACACCGCGAACCGCACGGCGCAATACATGGCGCTGTTCAGGGCACTGGAAACAAAACGGCAACAAAGATTATTCACAGATCCGTATGCGGCAAATTTTCTTAATGCGCACCTTCAAATTGTTAGCAGTCTTTCATCCTCAGCTTTTATCAGTAACATTATTTCAAACATCATTCAAAAAAAAATACCGGGTGCTTATACATCCGGACTTGCAAGAACAAAATATATTGATGATTTACTGCAGCAAACAATTACCAATGGTGCACAGCAGGTAATTATATTGGGTGCCGGTTTTGATACGAGAGCTTTAAGGCTTGATTACTTACGTCACACGCCGGTGATCGAAATTGATCATCCTGATACGGCAAGATTAAAGATTAATATTCTCAAAAAAAGAAATGGACAATTACCAGCCAACACGCGCTATTTGCAAATTGATTTTAACAATCAATCGCTGGATGATCTTTTAAAAGAACATCAAATTAATTATACTTTACCAACAACTATTATTTGGGAAGGCGTTACCAACTACCTGAGCAGGGAAGCCATTGATGCAACCTTTACCGTGTTACAAAAATTTGCAAATAGATCTGCTGTCATATTTACCTACGTGCATAAACAGGTGCTGGATAATCCTTCGTCATTTTATGGAGCACAGAAACTATTACAGGATCTTAACAATATTGAAGAACGCTGGACATTTGGTTTTTATCCAATCGTAGTACGCTCCTATCTGAATCAATTTAATTTTGATTTGATTCATGACAAGGGCGCCGCAGAATACAGGCAACTTTATATACCAGAAAGAACTTCACTCAACAAAGGTTATGAATTTTACCGGGTGGCTTTTGCGCAAACCAAACCCCGTTAGCCGATTGATCATAAACAATTTCTTACCTGTTTAACGGTTCGCGGCAATACATGAATAACTCATTGAAAATGAATAGTAAAATTACTTAGTATATCTACTATTCAAGCTGGTTTATTACCTATTTACTAACACAATCCGCTATCAATTATTTAGCATTCCCTCATTGGTTATATTTGAGTAATCAGTATATTTATCAAGGTATAGAAACAGTGTAAAAGTGATCATCAGCAAATCAAAACTAATTGACTCCGGAAAAAACCACCTGCAGGATTTCTCAAATGTAGTGGTTAAAGATCTGCGTGAGTACGGTGTAGAACAGGCCGGCACTTACAAAGGTGGCGTAGAAGCATTTAAAGGAATGCTGAATAAACTACGCAGTGGTTCTATACTTACAGAACAGGACTCTTTACGGCTCGTAACCAAAACCGAAGAAACGAAAGTCAGGATCCAAAAACAGATTGATGCACTGCTGGAAAAATATTACGAGTTAAAGAGCCGCGCCGATGAAATACATAACAGCCGTGATATTACCAAGGGACTGGTTCCTATCAAACAAACAGAAATAAACCTGTTAAAAAACCAGGCAGATGAACTTGAGTCGACACGCACTGCCGTTCACAGCAATAAATACAACACATTCAGCTGGGGCACCTATATTTTTCTTTTCTTTTTGTTACTAACGTTGTCTTTTTACCTGCTCTACTTTTATATGAGTGTGGCAGATTTTGCATTGAACGGCGTAGATCCCATGTCGCTGTTCCAGGAGGGCCGCTTAAACATTCAATTATTACCTAACCTGCACCGTCTCATTTATCTTATCATTAATTATCCGCCGTTAATTGTTTTTCCAACAATATTTTTTGCACTTGGCACCTCTATTCATTTGTTTTCGGAAAAAGGAGTACGGTTTAAAAAAATTGTTATTGGCTTACTGGCTTTAGTATTCGTGGGCGATTTACTATTGGCTTTCCAGGTTCATGAAGGTGTAAATGAAATACTAATAAAGGCTAACCGCGATGAATTTAAATCGCTGGTAGTGCCGGTATATGGAGACAGCCGGTTCTACCTTGTGCTGTTCCTGGGTTTTGGCGTATTTGCCATCTGGAGCGCTGTTTATTACCTGCTTCAAACAGAATGGGCCAAGCGTAACCAGATAAAACTGCGTTACCAGCGTATTGCCCGCCTGCAGGATGAAATACTGGAAATGGAGGAGAAACGTATGCTCCATGAAACAGAAGTTAGCCACATTGCCAAGCGAATTGAAAACCTGAGCAAAGAAAAAGATCGGATGGTTCTGCCTGTAGATACCATCGAAAAAAATATTAATTATTTTCGTGATGGATGGAACGGATATTTGTCTACTTTGTATGGCCGCGATAAAGGCGAAGAGCAAATAAAGATCATCAACGAAGCTTCTGATACCTATCTGAAAGAACTGAAAGAATTTCAGGAATCATACTTTAAATAATTTTAGACATGCGACGTTACGGATACCTGTTAATGACGGGCCTGTTCTTTTTATGCGGCTGCCATGATATTGAGCAAGCAGTGAAAGACGCTAAAAAAGAAAAAACTTTACCGCCAAAAGACAATTATATCATCCTGCTTGATCTGAGCGATCGGATATTATTCAACAAACAACAGCAGGTACCGAAAGATATTGCCGTTATTAAATCCATTTACGGACTGTTCAAAGCAAGGCTGGATGCAAAAGATCCAACGCGTTTATATTATACCGTTAATGACAAATTAAAGCTGCTGATAGCACCGCAAAAGACTACACCAAAAAGTTTGTATGATCTTGTTGGTTTCAGCCTGCGTGTAGATCTGTCTTCAGAAAAACCTGATAAAAGAGTAGCGCTGACAAATGAAACAGAAAAATCATTCGCCAAACTATTACCGGAAATCTATAAGAAAGCCGTTGTTGGCAATAACAGTACTGCTTATTCAGGTGCAGACATTTGGAAATATTTTAATGAAGATCTGGCAGATGATTTAGAAAAAGATGCGCAGAACACACTCTTCATTATAACCGATGGTTACATGGATTTAGAAAAACCAGAGGAGCGTCCGTCTCAAAATAACCGTTATGCATCCTGTTCCCAAATAATTAATGCGTTAAAAAAATATCCTGATTGGGAAACGAAATTCACTGAAGGCGATTACGGCATACTTCCTATCGCAAAAAAATTTCCCAATCTGAAAGTAGTGTTGTTGCAGGTAAATCCAAAAGACGACTGGAGTGGTGAATACAGCTTGCTTACCAAAATATGGGGTAAATGGTTTACTGAAATGGGCATCAGCAATTATCATTTTATTAAAGATGATAACATCAACGAAGTAAAAGAATTGCTGGGGAAATTTTCTGATACTAAAATTGCGGGAACGTCGTCACCAGAACCCTGGACAGAGATTACTGAAAAAGACAGTTCTTTTACAGATACGCCGGTTGCAACCAAAAATGTTCCGGATGCTGCAAAAGAAAAAACTGCCGCGCCGGTTGCATCTGCTCACACGCCTGATGTAATTCCCCCTGAAAAGAAAATAATTATTTTGCCAAAAACAACTGGTGCACCTGTAACGATTCCAACCGTTGCTATCCCTAAAAGATCCGTTCCTGCAAGCAGCACGCAGGATGTGTTGCCGCCCGATGAATCTGATGCCCGGATACTTACTACCCGGAAAAAAGAAAACCAGCCGGCAAAAAAATCTTCCGCAAAAGATGATGATATTTTAAATGATGGAGGCGCTGTAAATGGTTTTAATACAGGAATTAAAAAAGATAAAAAGACAAAAGATTAATAATTTCCTCATCCAGTTACATCCATTGAAAAATACAATTTAGCAATATTGTATAAATCTATTCATCCGCCGAAAGCCTCAACAATATATTCCTAAACCGAACAAGCTCGCAAATGAAAAAGTACATACTATTCCTTTTTATGGGTATCCTTGTAATGACCATTGCCACCGCGCAGGATCATTACAGAAAAATAAATAACGCACTGCGTTATATGAAGCTCGGCAATACATTGCGCGAAGCACAGCAATATGATTTAAGTGAAAAATATCTTCGCCAAAGCCTGGAAATATTAACACAGCAGGGTGATAAATACTGGCAGGCAGCTACCTATGAAAATATGGGTTTGCTCTACAAGGACGAGGACAAGCCGGATGATGCGGCCCGGTATTTTAATAAAGCACTTGCTATTTACCGGCAATTAAAAATGTCGCTGAGTGAAAAAGCGCTGGAACAGTTGCTTACTGGCGCAGAAGGAAAAGAACAGTCGTACGCAGGTATTGAAATTGGCGCTAAAGGTGTTAAATTAAGCATACTGAGTGTACAGTTAAACAGCAGTGGAGAAGTGGAATATGTTTTGAAAGCCGACTCCTCCGTGAACCCGGAGCCTGCGGCACTTACGGCGCAATCTACGCAGGAAACAGCCGATGCACTGAAAAAATTTATTGATATCGCAAAAACGAAATACAGCATTGGCGATGATAAGATCTATGTTGTTATCAGCAGTGGTTTAAAAGCAGAGCTGGACAAGAAAAATAAATCAAATGATTTCATAAAAGCGATTACGCCTTTTGCAGCGCCACTCAGTTTTTCCATTAAATCTGTTAGCTCTGCTGAGGAAGCCGAACTGGCTGTACTGGGCACAGTACCCCCCAAACGCAGGTATACAACCAGCTTAATTGATGTTGGCAGCAGCAAAACAAATGGCGGCTATTTTATGGATGCTTCACAATCTTTTGATGCGATTTATCTTCCGGTAGGTACAAAAAGTTTTGTATCGATGATAAAAAGCAAGTCGCCTTCCAACATGATTGAATTTGCCAATACAGCAGAATCATTGTGGAAAGACAGCCTGGCGCAAACGGTGCGGGATGAAATGGGCAGAAGAGCCGGTTTGCGGAACAGGAGTTCTACTTACCTGGGGGGTGGCGTTGTTTGGTGCATTGCAACGTATTTATATCCGGAAAAAGTAGATGACAATTATGTTGAACTAACGCCGGAAGACATACGCCGTTTCCGCAGTATGGTAGTAAGCAATTACACAAAAGCGATACAGCCCGATATATCAAACATCAGCAAAGAATCTTTGATGATGGATGCAAGAAAGACCATCAGCCGTGCGCAAAATACATATGATCAGCAATCGCTGATTGCAGGCGCGGTTTGGATAGATGGCCTGATGAAAGAATTGAATACCACGCAGCCGGTTAAACGCTTCTTCTTTTCCAAATATGCCTATGTGGGCTGGATATCTGGTTATATTTCCAGGGCCGTTGCGGAGGACTATAAAAAGAAAACAGAGCAATAAGAAATATTTCAAGAATAAAAAAGGGCTGGTTCTTTTAAAGATACCGGCCCTTTTTGCGCCCCACTTCCAAATCCCTAAAAGAGAGAAAGGCATCCCGGTGATATAATTAGTCGTCCCTCAAAAAGCCTGCAACCTTTGCTTGCATTGTTTATTGTTTCTTAT
>JBDUAY010000331.1:0-6713 GCA_040004415.1 Bacteroidota bacterium
TTCATAAATCTTTTCCTTTAGTTTTTCACAGTGAGATAGTCTTCAGAAGGGCTTGCATTGAAAGATTTTTGTATAGCACTAAAAATATGCCAACTTGGTATATGTGTAAAAAAAACACTTTTAAAGCTTGATTTTGAGTAAGTCAGCATTTGATTACCTGAAAAACTGTAGTTTTAAATCATGGAAAAGAAAAAAGTTATCCTGGTTATAATGGATGGATGGGGGCTTGGTCAGAAAAAATCTGCTGATGCAATACAAAATGCCAATACACCCTTTGTAAGCAGCTTGTATAAAAAATTTCCGCATACTACATTGGTTACCTGCGGAGAGGCCGTTGGACTTCCTGACGGCCAGATGGGTAACAGCGAAGTCGGCCACCTTAACCTGGGCGCCGGCCGCGTTGTATACCAGGAACTACAACGTATTAATGTTGCTGTACGCAATGGTTCTTTTGCAAAAAACGAAGTCCTGCTTCAAAGTATACGTTTTGCAAAAACAAATAATAAACCGTTGCATTTACTGGGGCTGGTGAGTGATGGCGGTGTTCACTCGCACATTAACCATTTAAAAGCCCTGGTTGATGTTTGTAAAAGTGAAGGACTTGATAAAGTATTTATTCATGCATTTACAGACGGCAGGGATACTGACCCTAAAAGCGGACTAGGATTTATTACAGAATTGCAAAATCATCTCAATAATTCTACAGGAAAAATTGCATCTGTCAGCGGAAGATATTACGCCATGGATAGGGATAAACGCTGGGAGCGTGTTAAACTTGCCTATGATGCGCTGGTAAATGGTGTGGGTGCGCAATCAACTGACGCCATTGAAGCCATTAAAAAGTCTTACCGGGATAATATCACAGATGAATTTATAAAACCAACCGTTATTACCAGTGCAGACAATAAACCGATCGCAACTATTAAAGACGGTGATGTTGCCATATGTTTTAATTTTCGTACAGACCGTTGCCGGGAAATTACGGAAGTGCTTACCCAGCAAGATTTTCCTGATTATGGTATGCATAAACTAAATCTTGATTACACTACAATGACACAGTATGATCATTCTTTTAAAAATGTACATGTAGTGTTTGAAAATGATGATTTAATAAATACGCTGGGAGATATTGTTGCACAGAACGGATTAAAACAAATACGGCTTGCCGAAACAGAAAAATATCCGCACGTTACTTTCTTTTTCAGCGGTGGCCGCGAAAAACCTTTTGAAGGTGAAAAGCGAATTATGGCACCTTCGCCCAAGGTAGCTACGTATGATCTTAAACCTGAAATGAGTGCAAATGAATTAACGGAGGCCATTGTTCCTGAAATTGAAAACAAGGAGGCCAGTTTTATTTGTCTTAATTACGCAAATACGGATATGGTTGGCCATACAGGTATATTCAGTGCCGTAATTAAAGCAGCTGAAACAGTAGATGCGTGCGTAGAAAAAGTAGTTACCGCTGCATTAGAAAATGGCTATACTATTTTTCTTACCGCAGACCATGGCAATGCAGACTATATGATTAATGATGATGGAACGCCTAACACAGCACATTCATTAAACCTGGTACCTTTTTTCATTATCGACAAAGAATGGAAAGGAACAATTAAACCAGGCAAACTTGGCGATTTGGCTCCTACCATTTTAACGATGATGCAGCTTCCGGTTCCGAAAGAAATGACAGGAAATATCCTGATTGAATAATCGGATAAATATCGTGAAGCGTGCAGCAACAATTAAAGCTGATGCTACGTCTCCGTTCCCGGTTGTAGCTGCATGATCAAAGTCATATAATTCAAAAAATATTCCTTTTGATAAAACCATACATTTTATCAAAAAAAAGGGATCGGATATTGAAATAAATCAGATTAAAAGGATTTTATTGAATTATTTTCAATTTGATTGTCATAATTTATTATAATTTCTAATTATAAATGCAATTATTTTGGTGAACAAAGCAGCAACCTGTATTAAAAATTGTCTTAAATTACAGGGTTACCAAACGTCCACAATGACAGAGGAATCCATATTAAAAGGTTGTTTACGAAATGATGCTGTAGCACAGAAGGAATTGTACAACAGGTATAGCCCGAAAATGCTGGCAGTATGTTACCGGTTTGCACATAACAGGGAAGATGCAGAGGATATGTTGCAGGAAGGCTTTATAAAAGTATTTTCACAAATACACACCTTTCGTAATCAGGGTGCTTTTGAAGGATGGGTAAGGCGTATTATTGTGCATACCTGTATCAACAATCTTAAAAAGAACCGGAAATTCAATGAAAGTGTGGACCTGATTCACGCAACGGCCATGCAGGTAAGAGAAGAGAGCGTGCCTTCAATTGTGCAGGCAAAACAAGTGGTAGAATGCATACGTATATTGCCGATAGGTTACAGAACTGTTTTAAATTTGTATGCAATTGAGGGGTATTCGCACAGAGAAATTGGGAGCATGCTTGATATAGAAGAAAGTACCAGCAGATCTCAGTACACGCGTGCAAAACAAATGCTGGAAGATATTTTGATAAAGAAAAAAATATTACAGCAGCCTGTTAAAAAGATGAACTTGCTTTCATCATTTGGAAGATAATAGAACTGAATCGATAGAATTAGATCTTGTATACTAGAAAGAACCAAAACTAACGAGACATCCGTACATAAAATACCCTGCTTAATGGAGCGCAATTTTTACGATAATGATTTTGAAGAGTTTCTGAAACAGAAGGCGGATCAGTACAAGATGTATCCTTCTGACAAGGTTTGGGATAATATTTATCGTTCGTTGCATGGCAGAAGAAGATGGATGATTCTCGGTTTTACTTTGCTTTTTTTGGGTTCATCATTGTTCATTGGCCGGCAGATGGTTTTATCCAATTATAATAAGGTAGCTACGCAGCTTAACAAAGATCCGGAGGTCGTTCTTTCACCGTCCAGCAAGATTGCTGCAACACACAACAATAATCACTCTGTTCATCCTGATATTTTTGCCAGCCGGTTAAGGCCGGCCCATAATAATGCAACGGGTTATTCTGCTGTTGCTTCAAATCAAATTTCCAGTCTTAATAATATCGAGCCTGCTGGCAAGGCATCCATCAATACCGATGGCAGTGCGGTTGAAATCACTGCGTCAGAAGAAGTGCCACTTGTTATTGAAAACAATTCATTACCTGCACTTACTGAAAAACAAACTGGTATTGACAATTTAAACAAAACGGCACCTGCTGCAACCGAAAAGCCATCTGTTGCTCCTAAAAATATAGCCAGCAAAACTGTACCTGTAAAAACCGAAAAAGACAATACTGCTATACAAAACAGTGTTGCTGCAATAACGCCTGCAAAACCTGCTAAATGGTTTTTACAGTTATATGGTAGCCCAATAATAAGTTACAGAAGACTGCTGAATGAAAATCAACCAGGCTATACGCCACCGGTTTCAGCCAGTTACGCCGGCAATATTAATAAATATGTTCATCACCAGCCTGCTCCGGGTTTTGAGTTTGGAGGCAAAATATTGTATAAACTTTCCAACAGCCTGAGCGTGTATGCAGGCGCACAACTGAATTACTCACGGTATTTTATTGATGCTTATAAATACCGTGTAGAAAAAGCTTCTATTGCTTTAAAAAGTACACATGCGCCTGATACATTGTCTGGTTATACTGATATCAGAAATTTCTCAGGTTATGCACCCGAACAATTACAAAATCAATATTGGCAGTTATCAGTTCCCATTGGTATAGAGATTAAATTATTGGGACAGAAGAAATTGCAATTGAATGTAGCGGGTGGCGTTCAACCAACTTTTCTCATCAACAGTAATTCGTATTTGCTGTCATCCGACTATAAAAATTATATTCAAAGCCCTGACCTTGCCCGCAGCTTTAATGTACATACCAATTTTGAAGCGTTTGTCTCATACCAGAGCGGTGGATATAAATGGCAACTGGGACCGCAGTTCCGCTCACAGCTTTTGTCAAGCTACAGCAATCAGTACCGCGTGCGTGAATACCTTACTGAGTTCGGTATCAAGTTCGGTATAACAAAAACAATAAGATAACGCCTGGTTGTAAATATTTACAAGCCGCTGCAACAACATGCAGCGGCTTTTTAATTTATTGTATTTTTAGGGCATGAAATATACAGTGCCCGTATTCGTTGTAGTTGCCTTGCTATTCACTGCCTGCAAGAACAATCCTTCAATAAACACAGCTGCAAAAACTGTTCAGCAAGACAGCGTTCCCATGTCACAGCGCTTTTTTCCGGTACCGGATTATATTGGTGGCCAGGTAAAAATAATAGACTCTTTAAAACTTCCGCTGAGCATGTCTGTTAAGATTAATAACAAAACAACTTTTCATGAATCCTCAGACAGCGCGTTACGGTTCTGGGCGCAAAAATTTCAGCAGCCGGATATCGGTGATTCAGCATTGAAAAACCAATATACAGAAACAAGCATCGCAGATCAGTCTGTTCCATCTGTGACCTTTATTTACAGTACTACTAACACCGCCCTGACAATACAAAAGATAAATGTATTTGTAAAACCTGACCCCGTCGAAAATGATAAAGTAACAGGTATTTATATGGAAAAAATATTTATGCTTAACGATACTATTTTTAATCAGAAACTATATTGGAAAACAGGAAAAAACATGCAGGTTATTACAGAGAAACAAATAAAAGGTATTACGTTTCCGCCTGAGCAGGTAAAAATTACCTGGGATGCATCTGAGTAAGCGGCGTGAGACGTCAGGCATGAGTGCTTCATGACTTCCGGCAACAGACGTAAGATTGCCGTCTGACGCCACACGTTCACAATCAAACAATTCAATATTAATTTGCATTCATGACGGCACAGGATTTTCAGCAAATCGCACATACTATTCCGGTAAACCCCGGCATCTATAAATATTTTGATAAACAAAAAGCGCTTATCTATGTAGGCAAGGCAAAAAGTTTGCGTAAAAGAGTAAGCTCCTACTTTACCAAAACCTTCACCAGCTATAAAACGCATGAACTGGTAAAACATATCAATCATATAGAATTCACAATTGTAGATTCTGAGCAGGACGCGCTTTTCCTTGAAAATTCATTAATCAAAGAATTTCAACCGAAATATAATATTGATCTGAAAGACGATAAAAGCTTTCCCTACATCGTAATAAAAAAAGAACCTTTTCCCCGGGTATTTCTGACGCGAAAAAAAATAAATGATGGATCAGAATATCTTGGTCCATTTACGTCTGTTGGCAAAGTACGCGAGCTGCTTAATTTTATCAAACAAAACGTACAACTGCGCACCTGTAAATTAAACCTGACAGAAAATAATATAAATAAAAAGAAATTTAAAGTTTGTCTTGAATATCATCTCGGTAATTGCAAAGGTCCTTGCGAAGCTTTTCAAAACGCAGAAGATTACCATGAAGGCCTGTTGCGCTTAAAAAGTATATTGAAAGGCAATCTTTCACCGGTTATTCATCACTATAAAAAAGAGATGGCTGGGTTTGCAGAAAATATGCAATTTGAACGGGCAGAAATAATAAGGAAAAAGCTTGAGCATGTAGAAACCTACCAGTCGAAGTCAGTAATAGTAAGCAGACACCTGGGTAATGTAGATGTTTTTTCTATTTTAAAGGAAGGAGATATTGCGTACGTAAATTTTCTGATGATATTGAACGGCACAATTGTACAAACGCATACCATTCAATTACAGACACACCTGGATGAAGATGACGCCGAAGTGTTATCTTTTGCTATTGCACAAATGCGCCAGACTTTCAATAGTCTTTCAGCGGAAATTATTGTGCCGGTAGAAATTGATTACCCCGAACCCGGCGTTGTTATAACGATTCCAAGAGCAGGGGAGAAAAAGAAGCTGCTTGAGCTCTCTGCGAAAAATGTAGAGTATTTTAAAGAGGAAATAAAGAAAAAGAAAATACTGCAACTGGAAGGACGATCAGACATGGATCGCAAGCAGGTATTGTACCAGTTGCAGGAAGATTTGCAACTGGCAGATTTGCCCATGCACATAGAATGTTTTGACAATTCCAACCTGCAGGGAAGTTACCCGGTTTCTGCCATGGTTTGTTTTAGAGAAGGTGTACCCAGCAAAAAAGATTACCGTCATTTTAATGTAAAAACAGTAGAAGGCATTAACGATTTTGCAACCATGAAAGAGGTTGTTTATCGCCGTTATAAACGCTTGAAAGAAGAAAATCAACCGTTACCTCAGTTAGTGATTATAGATGGCGGTAAAGGCCAGTTGAGCGCCGCTCTTGAAAGTATATATGAACTTGAATTATCGGGTAAGATGACATTGGTAGGACTGGCAAAAAATGAAGAAGAAATTTTTTTCCAGGGAGACAAGCAATCTGTAAAACTGCCTTATAACAGTGATAGCCTTAAACTGATCAGGCGTATACGTGATGAGGTACACCGGTTTGGTATTACGTTTCACCGTAACCAAAGAAGTAAAGGCACTTTTAAAAATGAGTTGGAAGGCATTAAAGGGATCGGTAAATCAACTGCTGACACGCTGCTGAAAGAGTTTAAATCAGTAAATAAGATAAAAGAAGCGGGGAAAGAAGCAATTGCAAGAATTGCCGGGCCATCGAGGGCAGATATTATTTTGAATTATTTCGCTGAAAAAGAAAAGGGGCCAGGATAAAAATCCAGCCCCGTTTTTAAAATCCAATATCCTATGAAAAACC
>JBDUAY010000332.1:0-6707 GCA_040004415.1 Bacteroidota bacterium
TCAGGATCGTCGGCAAGCTCACGTCGGGGCAGATGCCGTTGATCACGAACAGGTTTTAAAACAGCCGGCGAGTTGTGGAAGTTTATGTTCATCGGTACCAGAAAAGGTGAGGTATGATAATTTTTCTGCGGCTACTTCTTCTGCGTGACAAGGACCCATCACCGTAAAATAATCACTCAGCGGCAGACCGAAATATTTCTTCAGATAGTCGTTCACCAGTAAATTTTCTTCTGGCAATATTCCTTTTACCGCAGAGATAACCTTTTTGTGATTGAATGCGTCTGCTGGTAGTTTCTTAAAAGCATCTGCCACGTAAGCGGACGGCATCGCAATAATTACACACTCACTTTCCGCAATAATTTCTTCTATCTGGTTATCTATTTTTAAAAGACTGGTGTCAAAATAAACGGAGCTTACATAATTTGGGTTGTGATGCCTTAACCGGATATGTTCCCTGATCGTTTCGCTTCTTACCCACCAGTTTACCGTCAGCTTATTGTCTGTAAGAATTTTTACCAACGCCGTTGCCCAGCTCCCACCCCCTATTACACCAAAACGAAACATGATACGAGATTTAGTGATTGCTGATTTTAAGATTTCCCCGCCTGCAAGTTGAGTAATTAAAAAGAAATCTCAAAATCAGCAATTTCTTCTCTATTTTTTGGTATCAAACAATTTATCCTTATCAACCACATTTACGATATCCCCATCTTTTAATATTTTGCTGATGGTGCCGTAAGGTCCTGTTATCACCATATCACCTTCTTTCAAACCGCTGGTGATTTCAATGTTATTGATGTCTTGTATATCGGTTTTAACGACTACTTTTTTCACTTTTTTATCTGGCTGCAATACAAAAACAACTTCATCTAAATCTGTTGAAGCAGCTGCTTTCTGATCAGGATTATTGTTTGCATCTGCAGGCGCACCACCATTGTTGTTAGCATCTTTATTGGCAGATACTACTTTATCAGTTCCTTTTTCCCTGGTAGTAACTGCATTAATGGGCACGGACAATTTGTCCTCGTGACGCCTTGTTTGTATATCTGCACTGGCGCTCATACCCGGGCGGAAGGGAAAACTTTTTGGTTTGGAAGGATCAAGTAAATCTTTATACGAATCAGGTAAAATACGAATTCTCACCTCGTAGTTCGTAACATCTGTAGAAGTAGCGGTAACACTTTGTGTTGCCGCGCCTTTATTACTGCTGGCTATCTGTGTAACAATACCTTTAAACTTTCTTTTGTTGTACGCATCAACTTCAATTACTGCGGAATCACCCAGGTGTACTTTGGGTATATCATTTTCACCAACATCTACCCTGATTTCTATTTTGCTCATATCCGCTACACGCATCATTTCAGTACCTACATTAAAACTATTACCTGCCACGCGTTCTCCTTTTTTCACACTCAGTAAAGAAATCACGCCGTCCATGGGCGAAGTAATAATGGTTCTGCTTAAATCTTTATTAGCTTTTGTAAGATTGGCCTGTGCGTTCAGTACGCCAGCTTGTCCGCCGCGTATGCCCTGCACAGCTGCATTGTAATTTGCTTTCGCTGTCAGGTAGTTGCTTTCCGCTGTTTCAAATTCTGATTTTGAAATTACTTTGGCATCAGCCAGTTGTTTCTGGCGGTTATATGTTTTTTCGGATAAGTCCTGTGCAGCTTTCAATGCATCCAATTGCGCGGTACTGTTAGACACAACAGCCTGTTGCTGAGTTACACCCGCAGACGCCTGGTCTCTTTGCGTGGCATAAATATCTGCATAAATTCTTGCAAGCACCTGGCCCTTGCGTACGCTGTCCCCTTCAACCACCGTCAGCTCGGTTATTTCACCAGAGATGTCCGGGCTCACTTTCACTTCAATTTCAGGATATACTTTACCGCTTGCAGTAACGGTTTCTATAATAGTACGCTTCTGTACTTTCTCAGCGGTAACTTTTGTGCCTTCATCTTTACCGAAGGCGCCGCTTTTTTGCGCCACTACCAATAAGACTATCAGTAATACAACGCTTACCAGTATCCAGATTAATTTCTTGCTCATTTAAAAAAGTTTCGGTTGTGTTTGTAGAGTGGTTTTAATACAGGTGCTAATACTTGTACTGTTTTTTATTATTGATATTTACTGCAGCCTGATGCCTTGTCCTTTATAAAATTCCAGCACTTTCATTTTAAAAACATAATCATAGTGTGAAGTAAGCAAATCAAGTTTTGCTTTTGTAAAATTGGTTTGGGCAGTAATCAACTCCAGCGTACTTAACAAACCAACATTGTATCGTCTTGTAGCAAAGTCAAATGCTTTTTCAGTTGCCCGCACAGTACTCTGGTTGGCGTTGTATTTATTCAATGCTGATACTGCGCTTACATATGCCTGGTAAATATTTTGCTTGAGTGTTTGGTCGATGGCTTCGCGGCTCACCTTTGCATTCTGCAGATTTAATTTTGCTTTTTGATAATTAATTCTGGCATTACCTCCATTAAATATGGGTACGTTTAACTGTACACCCAGGTTCTGGCCAAAATTATTATTAAGCTGGGAGCCGTAACCATTCCATATTTTGCCGAATGATTTTCCGCCTGTTGTGGATTTTATATCTGGATTAACGACCGGGTAATACCTGGTAACTCCACCAGCAGTATCTATGGAAACCGGGCCGCCGGGGAATGCATCACTATACCCTACAAACTGCGCACTCTTCAGTTCTTTTAAGGAATTGGAAAAGTTAGAACCCAATGCACCAAAACCAGAAAGCGTGGGATACATTAAAGACTTACTGGCTTTCAATCCTGCTTCCAGCGATTTAATTCTCAGTTCATTTGATTTTTGTGCAGGCTGAAATTTCATCGCCATATTAAAAACAAAATCGGGCTGCAGTTCGGCAATCGGGTCTACGGGTATATTGTCAACGGGTGGGGCATCCAGCTCAAATGCCACAGCCGCATCGAGGTAAAGTAATGCTTTCAAACTTAATACGCTTAAATCTGCATTTGATTTTGCGGTAATAAGGCTTGAACTATCAGTAGCCAATTGCGCCTCCAGTTGCACGGCATTTAGTTCTGGTAGAGAACCTGCGTCAACACGTTTGCGGGTATCCAGCAATTGGCCCTGTGTTTGGTTTATCTGAACTTCTGCCACATGAATTTGTTCCTGTGCCAGCAGAGCTTGCAGGTATTGGCTGGCTACATTCAAAGCCAAATCATTCTTAGATTTTTCCACATCCATCCTGGACGCTTCTGCACCATACCTGGCAGACAGAATACTGTTTTTAAGATTGTTCCAGTTAAAAATGGTAATGCTTGCCTGGAAATTATATTGTTGGGACAAAAACTGGGTGGTCGTAAACTGGTTGGTAGCAGGGTCAATGGAACGTCCAAACCGCATACCCAAGCCAGTATTAGCACTTGCAAACGGATATTGTGCCAGCCTGTTTAATCGTAAGGTTAAAGAATCTATATCTGCCTGGATAGATGCCTGACGGATGGTCACATTGTGGGCCCACGCATATTCCACACTTTTTTTAAGATCCCATTTTTCCTGTGCTTTTGCAGGAGATATAAAAAAAAGCCCAGCTAGTATAGTAAAGAGGAGGAATGTAAGTTTCATGCAGTAAAATTAAACAGTGGTTAAGGTAGTATACAGGTTTTTTGATAAGCGGTCATCTGCCGCCAAACGGCCGTAAAAATAAGGAATTCAGTTCTTTAAAAAAAAGCCGCCAATATTAAATAAATTCTAATGTATGCTTTCAAATGCTTGTTCAATATCTGCCATAATATAAGCAGGCTCCTCCAATCCAAAATAAAAACGTACCATTTTATGTTCACGGTTAACCGCATCGAATTGATGTGGTAACAATGAGGCGCATTTAGGAAGCGCCAGGCTCTCATGCCCGCCCCAGCTAACTGCCATTAATATATGACGCAGCGATTCACAAAATTTCACAATTTCTTCCATTTTTTCTGTTTTCATAACGATGGTCACCAATCCGCAGGCGCCGCTCATCTGCTGCTTCGCCAGCTGGTATTGCGGAAAGCCTGGATCAAAAGGGAAAATGACTTCCGCGATTTTGGGATGCTGTTTCAGGTATTCTACTAATTTACCTGTGGTTGCTGTGATGCGATCAAGTCTGGCAGGTAGTGTGCGCAAACCACGTATCATCAGCCAGGCATTAAACGGGGTTGTTCCTATTCCAATGTTCAGATATTCACTGTCGAATATTTTTTTCATCATAGCCCTGGTGCCGCAAAGAACACCACCTACCGTATCACTGTGGCCATTCAGGTATTTGGTGGCCGTTTGCATAGCTATATCAATGCCCAGTTCTATCGGTTTTTGATACAGCGGCGTGCAATAGCTGTTATCAATGACCGTAATTATATTTTTGTCTTTTGCCAATGCTGCTATGGCCTTTAAATCCTGTAATTCGTACGTGAGACTGTTGGGCGATTCCAAATAAATAATTCTTGTATTGGGAAGAATAGCGCGTTCAAAATTTTCAATATTCGTTCCATCAACATAGGTAGTACTTACGCCAAAGCGTGGCAAAATATTATCAAACATTTTCCAGGCCCAGGTATACGGTTTGTTCACGGAAACAATGTGATCACCACTTTGGACATTGGCAAATACGGATGCAAAAATGGCAGATGCGCCACTGTTAAAGACGAGGCAATCTTCTGCCCCGTCCAGGGCGGCCAGTTTTTTTCTTAGAATGTCAATAGTAGGATTAAGTCCGCGACTATATAAATAGCCGCTCATTTCATCTTCAAAAGCCAGTCTGAGGTCCTCAACTTTTTTGAATGCAAAATTGCTGGTTTGAATGATGGGCGGCGAAACGGCGTTAAAATATAGCTCCCTGTCTTCGCCCAGTTCGTTTAAAATATAAGAAATATCCATGTTTAGGAATTCGGTTTTTTAATAGCATTTACCGTAAAATACAAGCCAATAAAAACAGCCAGTACAGTAAGTCCGATGGCAGCGGCATTATGATTGGTTTTATAGTCCAGCGCAATACTGATAGCCACAAATAAATAGGCGGTCATAAAAATGATCGGCAATACCGGGTACAGTTTCATGATGTATATCCCCGTGCCATCGAGATGCTTTGTTTTTTTTCGCAAAATAAAAATGGTGCCTGCCGATAATACCATTCCGAAGCAATCCAGGAAAATGGTAAAGCTTAAAATAGTATCGAATTCCTTCGCCCAAAAAACGATTAACGCACATATTGCTGCAAATACGCTGAGCGAAACTGTAAGTACTTCTGTTTTGATATTGCGTTTCATAAATACCGGCGGCAAAATTTTGTCTTCGCTCATAGCATACATTACCCGCGGGTTGCTCATCAGCAGCACATTTACATAAGCCAGTACACTTAAGAAAAGGAAACCCGATAAAATTCGTTCTGCATTAACCCCAAAAATTTTTGATGCCATGATAGCAGCGATATTTTTTGTTTCAGGCAGATGCATCGTATCAAACCCGATTACTTTAATATAGGCATAATTGATAGTGATATACAACAGGATAATAATAAATATTCCAAAGAAAATACCACGCGGAATATTTTTCCCGGGCGCTTTTACTTCCGCGCCAAAATTGATGGTTTGCTGGTATCCCCCATAAGTAAAACTTACCGCTACCAACCCCACACCAAAAGCTTTTATGTATTCTCTCCAGGTAGTGTTAATGGATGAAGCGATATGCGGCACTTCATTGCTGCTGGAAAAAAAGATGGGTGTAATCAATAATAATATCAATACAATTTTAATAATGGTTAATACGTTCTGGGTCTTCGCACTCATTTTTAATCCCATTAAATTCACCCCATAAAAAATAACAATGGCCGCCAGCGCGATCGTAACCTGGACGGTTTGAACATAACTGGCATTCGCCGCAATTTTTATCCATTCAGTGTCTTTTGATAACGGAATAAAAATGCCCGTGATGTATTCTCCGCCAACCAGTGCTACGGCGGCTAACGAAGCCGCGTTGGAAACAAGTATGATACAATTTATGCCAAAGGCGATGGATGGATGGTACGCATAGGAGAACACTTTGTAATATCCGCCGATAACAGGTAACCGGCTGCCGATTTCTGCGTAGGTAAGGGCCCCGCAATAAGCCACCAGGCCACCGGTAATCCAGGCGGCAAAGAAGATAAAAGTGGAAGGAACTGCTTTGGCAACATTAAGGGGCGCGCGAAAGATACCCATTCCTATTACGAGGCTTACCACGATCATGGTAAAATCAAAAAGATTCAGCCTGGCAGTTTTACTCATGGAATGAAGATAATGAATATTAAATATTAGGTTTTACATTTGACTCTCAAAACTCATTCATATCCAATGCAAACCAGGCTACATTGCGTTTTATTTTTTTTACTGCTAACAACCATAGCAAGATCGCAGGATGAAACATCCGCCGATTCCTCCAGCCTGTTAGAAACCGTAACTGTTAAGGCGTTTGAGCAACACAAACAATTAAAAGAAGTGTCTGCAGCCGTAGTGCTTATCAATAAAGCGCAGCTGGACCGTTTTAGCAATATATCGCTGGTTCCCGCGGTAAATAGTGTGCCGGGCGTTAGAATGGAAGAGCGATCTCCGGGGAGTTACCGCATTAATATCCGTGGCAGTACTTTGCGGTCTCCCTTTGGCGTTAGAAACGTAAAAGTGTATTGGAATGATATTCCTTTTACAGACGCGGGC
>JBDUAY010000333.1:0-6670 GCA_040004415.1 Bacteroidota bacterium
GGTAGGAACTTTTAATAACATTAATCAGCAAAATTTCTCCAGCCAGGATTTACTAGGCGTTACCAGCGGTGGCGGCGGCGGTAATTTCGGAGGGGGCGGGGGTGGGGGAAATCGTGGCGGCGGCGGAAATCGAGGCGGGGGTGGTGGCAATGTTGGCAACGCAAATAACTTTACAGTTGGTCAGCAAAGTGGTATCAGCGGTACAAACGCAATTGGTCTTAATTATTCCGACAAATGGAGTCCGAAATTAGATATGCAGGCCAGCTACTTTTTTAATAACAGTAATAATACCAACGATCAGCAATTGCAAAGTCAAACACTGGCCGGAGATACAACCCAGTTTGCAGATCAAAAAAGTTTAACGGTAAGTAAAAATTACAGTCACCGTTTTAACATGCGGCTTGAATACAAAATAGATTCTTCCAATTCTCTGATAATAACGCCCAGTCTTAATTTTCAAAATAATAATACCGTTTCCAGTGGCACCTCACAAACCTATTTCAACGCAGGTGACACTACCAGTACGTCAGACAGCAGAAGCACGGCAAAAAGAAATGGTTATAATCTCAGGAATAATATTTTGTACCGCCACTCATTTGCAAAAAGGGGAAGAACTTTTTCAGTCAATCTTGGTACTACGTTCAATAAAAATGATGGCCAGAGTTATGTAATACAACACCTGCGTTTTTTTGAAAATAATATTCCCGGCGATTCATTGCAGAATCAATATATAGATAATCCAACCAACGGATACACCATTAATGCAAACGTAGCGTACACAGAACCTGTTGGAAAGAAAGGCCAGCTTCAATTTAATTATTCGCCATCCTGGTCGAAGAATCATGCAGATCAGCAAACGTTCCTGTACGATTCTACCGGTAAAGGATATACGCAGTTTAGCCCGGTATTGTCTAATAAATTTGATAATACCGTAACAACCAATAATGGCGGTATCAGTTACCGCCGGGGTGCTACACGCGATAACCAGTTTGCAGCAGGTGTTAACCTGCAGAATTCCAAACTGGAAAGCATGCGTATTTATCCAAGTACGAGCACCGTCAACCAGTCTTTTACCAATGTACTGCCCAATCTTTTATTCAGAAGAAAATTATCTGCCCGCAGCAGTGTTAATATTATGTACCGGGCAGGCACCAATTTCCCTACTGTTACTCAATTGCAGGATGTATTGAACGTGAGCAACCCACTTAGAATCAGCAGCGGTAATCCTGATCTTAAACAGGCGTACACTAATTTTCTATCTGCCCGTTATATTTTTACCAATACAACAAAGGGGCAAAGTTTTTTTGCTAATATATTTCTACAAACACAAAGCAATTATATATCGAACGCCACTTATCTCGCCAGGAACGATTCAACGATACAACAAGGGGTGATTTTGAAAAAAGGATCGCAATTAAGCAGACCTGTAAACCTTAATGGATACAAAAGCTTACGATCGTATTTCGCGTTTAGCCAACCAATATCTTTTATAAAATCGAATCTTAACCTGAGCACTGGTTTTATTTATTCAAAGTTGCCGGGCCAGATTAATTACCAGGAAACAGTAACGGACAATTATGCCTATAATGCCGGAGTTGCATTAACCAGTAATATCAGTCAGTATGTAGATTTTAATATTTCTTACGGGGCGATTTTTAATACTGCTAAAAGTACGGCGGATCAGGCCAATCAGAATTATGTACAGCAATCTACCAGTGTTCAACTTAATCTATTATCTAAGAAAGGCTGGTTTGTGCAGAATGATTTAACCAATCAGACCTATACTGGTTTATCTGCCGGAAATAACCAGAGTTACTGGTTATGGAACGCCGGCATCGGTAAAAAATTCCTGAAAAACCAGGCAGGAGAATTAAAAATATCCGCATTTGATATTTTGAAACAGAACCAGAGCATCGTGCGCACCGTGCAGGAAAATTATATTGAAGATTCCCGCTCCAATGTGCTGCAGCAATATTTTTTGCTGACCTTTACCTATAGCCTTAGAAATTTTGGAAGTGGTAAAGCACCTGCTCCCCGGCAGAACCGGCGCGATGGGACAAATTTTTAGCAGGTTCAGATCTCTACGGCCGGATGTCTTATTAACCATAAATTAATTTTTTGAACAGCTTCTAACCGATGCTGTTCTTTTTTTGCGTAATATCGTTATAAGCAAAATTCTGGCGTTTTGGATGAAAGAACCTTGGTAGAACAATTAAAGCGTGGCGATGAAGGTGCCTTTAAAATAATTGTAAACACCTGGCAGGATATGGTGTACAATACCGCTTTGGGCATTTTGCAAAGCGCTGAAGATGCAGAGGACGTAGCCCAGGAGGTTTTTGTGCAGGTGTATGAATCTATCCATACATTTAAGGGTGAGTCGAAGCTTTCTACCTGGCTATACCGGATTACTACCAGCAAGGCCCTTGATCATATCAGGAGAAAAAAAAGAAAGAAAAGATTTGCCTTTGTACAGCAGTTATTTGGCGAAAACAATGAAGTAATTATTCAACCGCCCGATTTTCATCATCCGGGCGTGGTGCTGGATAACAAAGAAAACGCCGCGGAACTGTTCAAAGCAATCGAAAAACTGCCCGAAAATCAAAAAATAGCTTTTGTGCTGAATAAGGTAGAAGGCTTAAATTACCAGGAAATCAGCGAGGTAATGAACACAACGGTATCTTCTGTAGAATCATTGTTACACAGGGCCAAGACCAATTTGAGAAAATGGTTGCAGGAGCTTTACCGGAGCCAAAATGAATAGCGCAGGTTTTGTGTATATTTCCCGTCAAATTATAAGGAAAGTTGAATATGGAAAAGAAAAAAGAAATAGTAAGAGTTTTAGATAGTTTGGAAGGGTTACAAAAAGCCAGTCCCGGACCTTTCTTTTTTACACGCGTACAGGCAAGGCGGCAAAATGAGGAAACCGGTTTTTGGGGTAAGCTGGCTTCTTTTCTTACAAAACCGTCTATTGCGCTGGCCACACTTTGCCTTATTTTTTTACTGAATGCAGCTGCCCTGTTTTATCAGCATGCATCATCTGTTGCATCCGCAGATCCAAATGAACAGTCTGTAACGGAAGAATACAATACCACCGTGGCTACGAATTCTTATTACGACGAAAATTCTGAAGCACGCTAATGAACAATACTAACCCGAAGAACAGGATACTTATCTTCCTGGTCATATTTCTTTTGCTTACCAATATCGGGATGCTGGTCTATTTTACGGCTTTCAATAAAATGCCGAGAGTAGGAAATCATGGAGACAGACGCGGACCGGTCACTACTTTTTTGCAAAATGAAGCGGGTTTCAGCAAAGAGCAAATGGATAGGTTTGACAGCCTTAAAAAACTACACCGCGCTGATATAAAACCGCTGTTTGATGATCTTGGAAAAAGTAAGGACAATTTTTACCAATTACTGGGTAAGCCCGGTGTTACTGATTCAATGCGACTCACTGCGGCTGGCGAAATTGGACAAAAACAGGCCGCACTGGACCTTCGGTTTTTCCAGAATTTTATGACCATCCGCAAATTATGTACACCGCCGCAATTGTTAAAATTTGATTCTGTGATGCCATCTTTAGCGAGCAAAATGATGCAACCCTGGAAAAAAAATAATTCACCAAGAAAAAAAGACAGCTCAGACATAAAAAATTAAGCTAAATAGCAATCCTCCGCGCAGGTTTTTAATGTTACATGGCATCCAAATAGAAACTTCTTTACAACACTTTTTATAACACTAAATTTTTATGCGATGAAAAAGAGAATTCTTTTATTTTCAGCTCTTGCTTTGTTAACTTTTTTTGCAGCAAACGCCCAGGGTGGCGGTATGCGAATGCCAATACCAGAAAGGGTTAAGTCAGTAATGGATAAATTAGCGGACTTTAAACTGGATAAAGATAAAACTGATTTAACAGATAGCGTTTTCACTAATTTTTACAGGGGTCAGCAAAAAATGATGGAAGATATGCGCGCAGGAGGTGGGCAGCCAGACAGGGATAAAATGATGGAAGGCAGAAAGAAACTGGCAGATGAGAGAGATGATAAGCTGAAAAAGATCTTCACGGATGATCAGTTTAAAAAATGGAAAGATGAAATAGAACCAACTACCCGTCCGCAGAGGCAAGGTGGTGGAGGTGGCAATACTAAATAATATTGCTGCTGTATTTGGTTTGATACATCAGGAATAACAGACTATTAAAAAGGTAGAGATGCAATGCGTCTCTACCTTTTTAGTTTCCGGCCCATTCCTTAAAGGCATTTACATTTTCCTGGCCAACAATAATTTCTTCATCAACGGGCGGTGATATTTCAATAAGCAATTTGCTTTTGGGATAGCTTTTAATTTTTTTTATTGCACGTATTAAGATTACCCTTGAGCCAATATCATTGGGCTGTTCTTTTTGAACAGTATGTCTTATCGGCAATATGTCAATTTTTGCCGGCATTAAATATAACTTCATTAGCGAACCTAACGTAGATGTTACCTGGGGAATGACAGCTGGCTTCCTGGCTGGCATCTGGACCTTTTGCGCAGTAGCTATTCACAGTTTGTTTGAATTAAAAAGCTGGCGTCTAATCTTTATCAACGGTGGTTATATAGTTGTTGCGCTGGCATTGATGGGTGCAATTATTGGCGCATGGAGATAACTAAAAGATGAATGGTAAATACGAAGGATGAGTTTAACAGCGAAGTCAACAGGCGAAGTGTCTATAAAAAAATGCTATGAAACATTTTCTTTTTATAACGTTGCTTTTCATTGCTTTTCATTCAATGCTGGCACAACAAACTGTCCAACATCCTTGTTCGGGCAATCCTGTATACCGCCAGTTCGATTTTTGGATCGGACAATGGGAAGCATTTACAACCGCTAATAAAAAGGCAGGCGATAGCAAGGTAAGCCTGTTGCTTGATAGTTGCATTGTACTGGAAGAATGGACCAGTACCCAGGCAGGATATGAGGGCAAAAGCTTTAATACGTATAATGTTGGCACCGGAAAATGGCAGCAATACTGGGTAGATAACCGGGCTGGTGTTACCGAATATTTTGATGGGCATTTCGAAAACAATACGATGATATTGCAAACCACCAATATAAAACAAGCGGATGGCCGTTACAAAATACTAAAAATGAGTTTTTTTAATTTAGGTACAGATAAATTGAGGCAATTTGGGCAAAGTTCAGCAGATAACGGCAAAACCTGGACAACTGATTTTGATTTGGAATACCGTAGAAAGAAATAAGATATAACCATTAAAACAAACGACCATTGTTTTTAAAATGCTATCAGTTGGTTTGATTTGACTGCTACAGATATTAATCGTGCACAAAAAACTCCGTCAAACTATTTTATATAAGAAATGCGGCTGATCAAAAGCATTAACCGGGAAACAATGATTTATCTATGTGTGGAATAATACGCAAGGCATTCTTGTAGTATATTTTTTTAAGAATATCATCTGGTAAACCCATGCCATACATCCGCCAGAAAGCGTGATATTTTTTATGGTACGGAAAATATTCATCTTCTGTTTCTAATACCCTAAAATATGTAGCGTATTCTTCCGGTACCCAACTATCTTTTCCAAACATTATTCTTTCCTGGTATTTTTCAAAAAACTTTTTAGCGGCACGCGGCTGCCTGCCCAATTCTGCAATCACTGCACCAAACTCTACATTTACATTGGGCATTGCATCCAGTAAAAGACCCAGTTTTGTTAAATCATTGGGATACCAGCCAAAATGTGCAGCAATAAAAGTTGTGGATGGATGTTTTTTAAACATGCGGTGCTGCTCTTCAATCAATGTTTCCCATGGCACGGGATTATTCGGCCCCCTTTTTCGATCCGGATGTGTGGTTACTTCCAGCCAGCGTTCATTTTTTTCATCTGCCGGATCCCAAAACGGTTTGGGATCTGCTGTATGAATTAAAACGGGGATCTTCAGTTCGCCTGCTTTTGCCCAAATAGGATCCAGTCTTGGATCATCTACTGTTACACGTTTTCCTTTATTGTCTTTTACATAGAGGCCGAGATCTTTAAAAATTTTTAAGCCATTGGCGCCATGCTGCACATCTTCTTCCAATTGTTTAACCGCTTTTTCTACCCAGCCCGTTTCACCAATACCAGCAAAAGTGATGTTGGCAAAAACAATAAAACGTGCAGGATAATTTTTGTGCACATTATCCATCATTTTTTGTAGCCCGCTGCCATTACCACCACTCAAATTAATCATCACCGCTAAATTGAGTTTGTCCATATCGGTTATAAGCGTACCTAAATCCTGCGAACCCATATTCCATTGGTGATTGTGTACATCTATAAATGGAAATTTAGCCCGTGTAAGTTTATGCTCCGGCACTACCAGGTTTGATATTGGATCGTATTTTTCAAAATCCATTTTGCCAGGTTGTGCGCAGGATATAAGTGACGCGAATAAACAAAAAACGGAAACAGCAACAATTTTTTTCATCAGGAAATTATTAGTGAATTTTCTTTAATAGCTGATCTTTAATTGCGGTGTGGCGAAAAGAACCCTGCACGATCTTATCGCAGTGGTTTTAGCGATAATTATTTCACTTCAATTTCTTTGCGCACATTTTCAATTCGTTCCTTCAGCGTATCATAATCTGTATATCCCCTTGAAATTAAATAAAATTTTGTTTCGC